>NZ_JBHZAG010000001.1:0-152198 GCF_042754125.1 Amycolatopsis sp. NPDC059235 | reverse complement strand
CGCGCCCGCGACCCGCACAGCTTTGATTCAGTACGAATTTCTCTTTGGATATCCTGCGGTTTTCGAATCACGCCACTTGTGGCCACGCCGTTTATATGGTTGTCAATATCTATGGGTCATGTTTCTGTGTCGTTAGGTTTTCCTTGCGCGCAAGGAAAAAGACAGAAAGAGTCATGCGACCACTCGGGATCGAAAAGAAGAATGGAAGGAAAGCCGAGGAGGGGGAGAATGAAGAAGAAGCTGGCTGCAGCGGAACGGAACTTGCCGCGGAAGGCAGTGCGAGCATCAGATAGCCAACACGCCACCCAAGCCGACTGTTCACGTGCCTGCCGGCACCGAAGTCGGGGGGCGCGGAGGAAGGCGTTGCCCAGCGTTGACCTGCAACAAGGCTTTGACGCGCCCCTCCTCTCTAGTGGGAGTCCGGAAAGGAAGACGGAAAGGAAGGTGGAGAGGAAGGTGGACGGGCGAGAGGTCTATGCGCTCGCCGCCGACTCTGTGCCGGTTGTGCACGCGGCAGAGTGCTGGCCTCGGGTCGTGACGCAGATCGCCTCCGCGGCTGTCGCCGCTGCTTCCCAGAATCGCACGAATACGTTCGCGTCACGGCGCTCAAAGTATTCGTGAGGAATCAGCCCAGTATAGCGAGGTTGGCTCCTGTTGGACAGCCTTCGGCAACTGGTGGGTCGCAATGAGAATCACGGCTATTTCCTGCGTGAGGCGCTGGGTTCATTTAGCTGGCTTGCCGGTTGGATATGTGATTTCTCGGCTGTTGCAGGGCGTCCGCGAGACTGAGAGTGCTCGGGGCGGGGCGTTGGTCGAGGTCGGCCAGCGATGTGGTGAGCAGGTGCAGGGTGCGCGGGATGCTGTCGTGCTGACCGAGTCGCGCTTGTAGGCGCATGAGGTCGCGATAGATCGCCTCGTTGTAGGGGTCCAGGTTGCGGGCTTGTTCCAGCAGGGCGAGTGCCTGTTCGGGGTGGTCGGTTCTGATGTTGCGGATCAGGCTGCTGAGCGCGTCGAGGACGTCGCGCCGGAGCGCTTCGCGGGGCCCGTCGATCCAGTCCGCAGTGATGCCTTCGGCGAGGTCTCCGCGGTACAGCTCGGTGACGCGGTTCGATGCCCCGACGGCCTCTGTTGCCGGAGCTTGGCGGCTGGCGGTGATGGCGTCCTGGAGCCGCCAGAGGTCGGCGGTCAGGATCGCCTGGTCAAGCCGGTAGTGGCTGTCCTGGTTGACGATGATGTCGAGGGTGTCGTCGTTGCTGGCCCGGCGAAGGCCCCGGCGTAGCTGGGACAGAGTCGCGTGGAAGCTGTTATAGGGACGTTCGCCGGGAGCGTCCGGCCAGAGCGCGGCGCTGAGGGTTTCGCGTCGGCACCCGTCACGGTGCAGTGCCAGGTAGACCAGGATCTCGCGTTGCCGCGGAGCGAGAACGTCGATGAGGTCACGGGGTTCGGGGCTCGCTCTGGTCAGGCGCAGCCGGCCGAGCACCTGCAGGTGCAGCGGCGGGACCGGGGCTGGTTCCGTGGCCGGGCGCGGCGCGGTCGTTGGGTTGCCGTCGCGCCGGGTAGCTGGCGGACGCGGCTGGTTGCTGACGTCCGGCGGGGATGGCTTGGTCGTTTCTGATTCAGCCGGTCCGAACGGTCCGGTCGTCGGGTGCTCGCTGGGGTTCGCGCTGGCGGGTGCCGTCGGTGGGGTCACGGCCGCAGCGTCGGGTGCTGCGGTAGCGAACTCGTACTCGGAGACGAGCGGTTGAGCGTTCGCCGTCGTGCTCTCGGCTCGGCTTTGCCGCTGCGTGCCCGGTTCCACGGCACTGCCGGCAACGGTACGGTCTCGGATCGGGTCGTCGCGGCCGGGCTCGGCCGCGTGCAGGAGCGCGAGCAGGTCACGGGCGTCGGCGTCCGGCAACGTGAACAGTCGGGCACCGGCCAAGTCGTCACTCAGGGTGGGGCTGGTCGCTTCGACGGTGCCGTCGTGGCGCACGCGCACGGTGCCGCCGGGGTGCCAGGGGCCGAGGAACACTCCGGTCAGGCCGAGGTGCGAGCCGTTGTCGAGGACGGCGTGCGCGCGCCGGTTCGTGTCCGCGGTGGGCGTGGCCACCATCACGGCAGGCCCGGTGTCGCCGCGCGGATGCGCCGTGTTCGCTGGCGGGTCGTCCCGTGCGAGGTCGTTGGTGTCGGTGCGGGCGACCAGCTCGGCCTCCAACGTCGCCAGCGCTGCGGGCAGGTCGTCGACGATGTGCAGCCGGTCCGGGACGGGGTCTGCCAGGTCGTGCCCGAAGAGTGCGCGGGCATCGTCGGCGGGCATCACGATCATGGCGTCGAGGTCGTCGCTGGTGGCCTGCGCGAGCAGGGTCATGATCAAGGCCCGCGCGGCGGCGTGGGCACCGGGACCGGTGAGCCCCAGTCCCCGCGTGCTGGCGAGGTCGAGGGCGATGGCGTGCTCGTCGCGTACGCCGAGCCAGGTGTCCTGGTGTGCCGGGAGCATTGTACGGACTGTGGCCTGGGCTCGGTCGCGGACATGGATGTCGACCGGTCGTGCGTGTCCGGGTGGCGCGGTCGCAGCGGCCGGGTTGTCGTCGGCCGGCTTGGGTGCGGCGGCGTCGTGGGCGATGCGCAGTGCGCGGACGACCGGGAGGCCGGAAGGGTCAGCGTCGTCGCGTGCGCCGGGGTGATACCAGCGGCGGCGCCGGATTCGGACGGTGATCATCGCGAGGGTGATCAGGGCAGCCAGTCCGAGGCCGACGAACGCACCGGTCGGCAGCGCGATACCAATTCCGGGCTGTGCCTCGGGCATGTCCGGCTGTTCTCCTCGATGTGCATGCGGCGGCGCGGGCTGCTCGGCGGAGGCAACCGGGCCTTCTGGGGCAGGCGCGGGTGTCGGGCTGTTCGGTGACGCCGCGGGCTGCTCTGTCGGCTGCGCGGGTGGTGGTGCCACCTGGGCGGGAAGGACGAGGTGCCAGCCGGGCAGGAGCTGGTCGGGGTGCCGCAGCGCGCGGCCGTCGGGTTGGGTGCGGCCGGCGTTGAGGTCGAAGATCGCGGGCCAGGCGTCCGGATCGCCGAGTTCGCGTTCAGCGATGGCCGAGAGGGAGTCGGTGGGCTTGACGGTGACGGTGCGCCCGCTCGCGGTGGCGCTGTTCGCGGGATGAGGCAAGGCGACGGCGTCCGGTGGAAACAGCAGCGTCCATCCCGGTTCCAGGTCGCCGGGGCTGTCGGCGAGCAGGGCGGGGTTGAGCCGCACGATCTCGTGGTAGCGGGTGCCGCGGCCGAGGTGGCGTTCGGCCAAGTCCCACAAGGTGTCGCCGTGCACCACCGTGTAGGGCACAGTGTCGTCCGTTCCCGCCGCCGCGGGAGACGGCGTGGTCGGGGCGCCGACGGTCTCCGCGGTCTGGTCGGTCACGGTGTCCGTTGCGGAGCCCCGGGCTGCCGTGACGGGGTGTTCGTGGGGCCATGGCGGCGCGGTGGCCGCAACCGGTGTTGCCGGGATTGTCGATGCCCCTGCGGTACCAGCGGAGGTGGCCACGAGAACGGCGGCCACCAGTCCGGCGATCCATCGGTCACGCGGCGCCCGGCGCAGCAGACCGCGGGCGGTACGGACACCGTGCCCGGTCTGGCGGATCACCTCGACCATGACGGAGAGGGTCAGCAGCAACCAGCCAGCCCACGCCGTCGCCACGACCAGCCAGAGCACGAGGTCGCCGGTCAGCCACGCCCACCGGAGCGTGTTCCAGATCCGTTCGGGCCATTGGCTGATCGGAGTGGGGGCGGGCCAGTGGTCGGGAAGCAGGCGGGCGGGGTCGGCTCCGAGCGCGAGTAGTCCACACGGTATCCCGGCGATGAAGGCGAGCAGTGCCAGCGCGGCGCATGCCCCGCGGATCCGCTGTACTGGTGCGGTGGTCATGGCAAGTCACCGGTCCGGGTGCCGACGCCGAGTTCGGCCAACGCGGTGCCCGTGGCCTTGGCGGTACCGCCAAGCAGCCCGATGGGGGCTGGCTCGACGACGGTGACGGTCACGCGGACCGCGCGCGGTCCGGCGACACTGACCTGACCGGGATACCCGGCACGGGCGAGGTAGTCGGCGGCAGTGCGCGCTGCGGTCGTAGTGTCGATGCTGACCGCGGGGCTGCGGGTGTCCACCGCGGTGTTGGCCGCGCGGGCAGCTTCGGCAGCCAGCGCGTCGGCGCGGGCGATGACCCGCAAACGGGCGGAGCCATCCACCACCAAGGCGAAGACGAGCAGCAGCGCGGGCACCAGCACAGCCACGATCACGCTGACCGAACCCGTGTCCCGCGGCGTTGTCCGGGTCGTCATGGGATGCCTCGATACGGGTCGGTGGGGCTGGTGAAGGTGCTTGTGAGCGTGTCCGTGCCGCCGGGGACCGGAAGTGCGAGATCGCTCAGCCCGACCTGACACGTCAGGCTTGCCCGGACCTGTCCGGCACGGCCGACCGCGATCTGGCTGGCGTCGACCGACACGCTGAAGGCGTGACACGTCAGGCCCTCGCGGTCGAGCCGTTCGCGGGCGACGCGGGCTCCGGCCTGTTGCGCCGCGTCGGGGCTGCGCGCGATCGACGCCGCGCGCGCTGCGGCGGTGGCGGCGTTGTCGACCGCTTGCTGTGCCGAGCTGACCCGGGCACCGGCAATGATCAACAGTCCGACGAAGAGCACGGCGGGCACCAGGACCGCAGCTTCGACGCTGACTGAACCCGTGTCACTCCAGTACCGCGACCAGCAATGGTGTATCCGGTTTCGGGACCTCATGGGCCGTCTCCAGCCGCCAGCGCGGGCACGGTGAAGCGCTCTTTCACCGCGTGCGCCGATGCAGCGACGCGGATGTCCAGGCCTGGGATGGGCACCAGTCGGATGGCGGTGCCCGACACCTCCACTTGAACGGTGTCCGCGGTGACGGTGGCGTGGACCTCGGGGGCGGTGAGGACGCCGCGGCCGGCGCGGGTGGCGAACGAGAGCGCGGCCTCAGCGGCCGTGGTGGTCGTGCCACCGACCGGACGTCCAGCCACCACTCCGGCCTGGGCGGCTTGCGCGGCAACAGCATGGGCATGCCACCACAAGCCGCCCTGCACCGCCGAGAGGATCAACATCAGGGCAATCGGAAACAGAATTGCCAAGCCGACGCACTCTGCTCCGCGGTCGCGGATCTGAGCTGTGCCGGTGCTTTTCGCCGCCTGCGGGTGTCCCCGGTAGCTGAGCCTGCTGGAGCGCATCACTGGGCCGCCGAGCTAGTTGCCGCCAAGGTGTCCGCAGCGGGTGTTGGAGCCGCAGCGAGGGGACGTGGCGTGGGCACTGTCTTCGTGGTGGTGGTGGTGGTTTTCGGCGGCTGTGCGGTTTTCTTCGCGCGGGAGCCGCTATTGGCGGGCTTCTTTCGCTTCGCAGGCACCGGTTTGCCCGTGTCGAGCCAGCGGGCGAGGTCGGTGGCAGGCACTTCGGTGAACTGGGCTAGCTCGTCAATGTCGATGACGTCGCTGGATTCGGAGAGAACCTCGCCGAGTTGGCGTTCGACGTCGTTCAGCTGGGCAACGATCTCGGCGCGACGCGTGGCAAGATCGCCGATTCGTTGTGCCGCAGCGGATCGCCGGACGCTGCGGGGTGCGTCAGCCTCTGCGACACGACGTTCGATCTCCTCGCTGGTGGGCATCCTGGCTCCTTCGTATCGTCACTTGATCTGGCTTTGGAACTGCTGCACCACGCCACGGATCGCGACCCCAAGTCCGATGGCCACAGCGAGCCCGATGGCCACCAGGACGGCCTTCTCCACGCTTTCCGATCCGCGATCACCGGCGGTACGCACGCGCTCCCAGCGGGCCACGACGGTGACGCACAACAGCATCACTGCGCCGCCGAGACTCAGCGCGAGTTGCGCAACGCGCCGCCGCGCCGCGGTGAGGTAGTGCTCCAGGATCTCAGTCATGGATGTTCAACTCCTTGGTGTGCAACGTTCTTAGGTGATTCGTCTCTGGCTGCGCACCTAACCACCGGCCGTCAGCAGCCGGAGCAAGGCTGGATAGATGACCAACAGGAGAAACGCGACCAGCAACAGGGCAACCGGGAGCGCGAGCCGCTGGGAACGCCCGTTGGCATCGGCCTTGTCTCCGGCGAGCGCGGCCGAGCGCAGCGCAGCCGCTTTCGCGATCAGCGTGCTGTAGATGGCAGCGCCATCAGCGGCGGTGGACAGGATGTCCGCCAGGTCGGCGAGTTCGACGACACCCATCCGTTTGCCCAGCCGGGACAAGGCTTCCCACGGGGTGTGCCCGGCGCGCATCGCCCGGCCGAGCGTGCGACTGATCCGCGCGAACACCCACGAATCCGCCACCGCGGCAGCTTCGGCGAGTGCTTGGCTCGGGGCACGACCCGTCGCCCGTTCCTGGGCCACCAGGTCGAGATAAGCGGCAACCCCCCGCCGGAACTCCTCTCGTGCCCGAGAAGCGTCCTCGTGCACGGCCAGCACCGGCACCAGCGACCCGGCCACCGCAGCGACCAGCACGCCCAGGATCACTACGGTGCCGGGGAAACCGACGCCGCCGAACCACGCCAACCCCGCCACCGCCACAACACCTGCAGCGGCACCGCCAGCCCATGCCAGGCGTCGAACGAGGTAACGCTCGGCAGTCTGGTCGAGCACGTCGAGGTCACCGGCCGGAATGCCCCACCACCGGTTCGACGACCGCGCCGAGTACCCGGCCAGGCGGTGCAGCCGAACCGACCAACGACCCAGCGGCGCAGCTCCGTCCACGCGACGCGCAGCACGGTCGTCCAGCTCCGCGACCGCGGCGGCCAGGTTGACCGGTGCTGGCCGTACCAACGCCAGAATCACGCACACGAGCGCAATCCCGGCGAGGGCACCGAGAACAGCGGCAGCGATACCCGGGCTCATCGCAGGGCCTCCGCGTCGGGCTTGGTGACCACGGTCAGCGAGCGCTTCGGCTTCGGTGCGCCGACTGGGGTCCGGGAGGAGACGCCGAGCAGCCGGGCGGGCCGGCGAGTTCGGATCAGGAGGTGCATCCACCACCCGGCCGCGCCGAGCAGACCCCCGATCCCGGCCATGACCACCTGGCCCAGCACTCCGTCAAAGGGCGAGAGGAACTCCCGGGCGAACAACACCAACCCGACCAGCAAGACCACGGTGATGCCGAGGATCGCGCGCACATCGGCGCGCGGTTTCGCCCGGTCGGCTTCGATGTCCCGGCGAGCCACGACCTCCCGTTCGAGCGCGGTGGCTTTCGCATCGAGAACATCGACCAGACCGCGCCCACCGGCGCGGGCGCGCAGGACCAGGGCTAGGACGACCTCGTCGGCGGCTTCGTCGCCGACGTCGTCGGCGAACGCGCGCAACGCCTGCTCCAGCCCTCGGGTGCGCAGCCGCACTGCGAGGGTCTCGACCTCCGTGGCCAAGGCGTCAGGGGCGGTGCGGGCCGAGCTGGTGATCGCCTGCTCCAGCCCGCCCGCGCCGGAGGCCAGTATGTCGGCCAGCCGCCGTACCCAGCTTGCCAATGCGTCCAAGCGGGCGATCAGTCGCTGCGCGTCGTGTCCGCGAGCCAGGATCGGCACGGTCACCGCCCCGGCGACGGCCACCATCGCCGCAACCGGCCAGCCAGTGGCCCACCACACCACCGCGCCCCCGACCACCGCCACAGCAACCCGCCGCAGCGGAAGCCGCGCCAGGCGCTCCCGCCAGCCTGCCGCTCGCTGCGGCACGGAACCTCGAACGCCACCACCGGCTGTCCGCGGGGCAGGAGGCAGCATTGCCGCAACCGCGCAGGCGAGGGCCAGCACGGCGACGACGCCGAGCAAGCCCGGCCACACGTTCGTCATCGCCGGCCTCCTTCTGGGAAACCGGTGATGTTTCCGGCACCTGCCCCCGCACCGGCGATGTCGAACTGGGCGCGGTCGAAGCCGTGCCGCTCCAGGCGCTCCAGCAGGTCACGGCTGGGGGCGTACGCGGGAACCGCGCGGCCGTCGGCCGGGCGCGGCGCGAAGATCCTGGTGGTGTCCGGACGGCCGGAATCACCGACCGGGCCGACCTCGATGACCTCGGAAACGAACCGCTGTCGGTGGTGCGCGCCGAGGTGGGTGTGGTCGGTGCGGGCGACGTGCACGACCAGGTCGATTGCCGAGGCGGTCCACTGGTGGGCGGCCTCGATCGCCAGTGGCGGGGTAGCCAGCTGCCCGAGTGCCCCGATCCGGTCGAAGACGGCGTACGCATTGGTGGCGTGCAGGGTGCACATCCCGCCAGTCGCGCCGTTGCCCAGAGCCCGCAGCATCGCGGTGACTTCTCCGGCGCGGACTTCCCCGACGATCACCCGGCTCGGCGAGTGCCGCAAAGTCTGCTTGAGCAGATCGTCCAGGGTGATTTCGCCGATCCCTTCGCTGTTGGCCGGTCGGGCTTCCAGCGGTGTGACCAAGGGGCGCGCGCCGATGTGCAGGCCGAGTTCGTATTCCTCCTCGACGGTCACGACGTGTTCGTAGTCCGGGATCTCGGTGCACAGCGCGCGCAGCAGCGTGGTTTTCCCCGCGGCAGGACCACCGGAGACGATCACGTTGCAGCCCGCGCGCACCGCCACACGCAGGAACGACGCGATCACCGGATCGAGCGTGCCGTTGGCCACGAGGTCGTCGAGGGTGACGTCGACCAGGCGGTGGCGGCGGATCGCCACTCGCGGCCGGTCGCTGACTTCCATCACGGCCGCGACCCGGGCGCCCAGCGGGCCGCCAGTGCTGATGCGGAGGTTTCCCAACGGGCGGCCGGCGTTGAACTCGCGGCTGGTCTGGCCCTGGCGGGCGAACATCGCGGCCAGCATTTCCACGAGGTCGGCGTCGGTGTCGGCCACCGGGTACGGCCATTGCTCGATCGACCCGTCGGCCAACTCCAGCAGAACGCGGTCGCAGCCGTGGACATGGATGTTCTCGACGTCCTCGCGATTCAGAAGTTCCTCCAGCGCGCCCAGCCCGGACAACGCGGCCACCACCGCGCGGGTCAACCGGCGTTCGTCCTCAACGGACAGAGGCGCTTGCCCGTCGGCAGCGCGGCGCACGACCCAGGCAGCGACTTCCTCGGCAACGTACGCGCTCATCCGCGCTTGTTGCTCCGCCGCCGACAGGGGCACGTCCAAGTGGGTCTCCCCGGCCGCGACGCGCTCCAGCCGGGCCGCGACCGATTCCCGGATCGCCCGAACAGTCCGCGAATCCAGCGGCCCCTCCGCCGTGGTGCTCGACGGCAGTCCGCGTTCCTGCGGCGCCGGGACCGAGTAGCTGCTGGGGCCGCTGGACAGGCCATACCCGTTGTGCGGCAACGTCATCGCGATGCTCCCGTCAAGACGTCAACGGACGCGCGCGGTGCCGGTACGCGCAGCTCGGCAGGCGTGTAATTGTGGTAGGTGCCGTGCAGTCGGCGTGCTGCCCGGCGTGCAGTGCGCAGCAGCGGCGATCGACGCGGCACAGCGCCTGCGTCGTTCCCGTCGGAGAGCACCGCCGCTGTCCGCTCGTCGGCAGGGAGTGCAACAGCGACAGCCCGGCCCAGCGCGGCGCGGACCTCGTGAGCGCCCGCGGGCGACGTCGCGCACACCGCCAGGCCGAGCCGCTCCGGCACGATCCGCTCGGCGAGTTCGGCCAGCACCGGGCGCGCGGCCAGCACATGCCGCGGGGTCGGGCGGACCGCCAGCAGGACCACGTCGGCGGCCAACAGCAAGGGCCACGGCGTGGCCGCGCCGAAGCGGCCCACGTCGACCAACGCGTCCGCTGGGTGGCCAGCCGGGGTTCGGAATGCGGCCAGCGACGCGGTCAACCGCGTCCACCCGGCAGCGCTGATCGCGGAGTGCTGGCCCGGCGACGTCAATCCCGCGAGCAGGCCCACGTGCCGTGCGGGCGGCACCGGTTGCACGTGTTCAAGCAGCGCAGCCGGATCTCCCGCTGTCGCGTGCCGCGTCGCGGTCGCGTGCGACAGCACCCCGCGATCGGCGCGGATCGCGCCGGCCACAAGCCATTGGCTCAGCCAACCGGGCGCGAGGTCGCCCCCGGCGGGGTCGCAGTCGGCCAGCAGCACCGGCGCGGGCCATGCCGCCGCCAGCGCGGCCAACGTCGTGGTCCCGCCGGGCGATCCCTTGCCCGAGACGATCGTGATCATCGCCAACACCCTCACCGCCCTTCCCGACGAATTCGATTCCTACGCACTCGGCCCGAGCTGGACCACGACGACCTGACCTGCGGCAGCGCTGGTCGCGGCCTGCGCGGCATCCATCCCGACGACGACATCGACGGTGACCGCGCCGGTCGAGTCCGGCGGACCGGTGCCCACCACACGTGCTTGAAACGGTCCGGAAGCACTCGCCGACGGCTGCCCGAGGTCGGACCCGGTTCCTCCCGCGACCGGACTGACCTGGACCAGATCGCCGGGCGACAGGCCTCGGGCGGGCAGGTGCCCCGGTTTCACCGCGATCCCGACAAGCCGCTCGCCAGGGCCAGGAATCGGCTGCGCAGAGAGCTGGCGAGGCGCGAGCATGCTGCCGGCGGGCAACGCGGAGCGCGCGACCTGACCGACGACGCCCGCGCGGTCAGCGGCAGGAATCGCGGACAGTCCCTGGCCTGGAACCGCTTTCGCGATGCCAAGATCACCGTCGCCGATCCGCTGGCCCCAGCCCACGTCCCGCGTCAGCACCACGACGTCGACCCGTTCGTCCTGTCCTGCGATCAGGAAGACGTTGCCGAAGGCGGCCCCGGCTGCCAGCACGACCGCGACGCTGAGCAGCCACCACCGCCGCCGACGCGGCACCCGCGGCTCGTCACCATCCCGGAGCCGCTCATGGGGTGCGGAGTCGTCGGCACGCGCTTGGCGTGGTCGTGAAAAAGACAGAGCAGTACCCACCGGGAAACTCCTTACTCATTTCCGGAAGTGCGGTTTTCTTATATGCAGCGATTTGTTTGATGAATTCCCTGTGCGCTACCTCGCGCGCAAAGCCTGTACCTCGGCGACCGCGAAGCTGGCTCCGGCTCTTGACTGCATCTGCGGGAAGTCCCCGCCGACATCAGCGGTTCCGTCTGATCCGACCCAGCTGACCGACCACTGGATCGCCCACTGCGCACGGACTTGGTCGCCCGGCTGTCCGACGGAGCTGCGGGTGTAGACGAACCCGCAATCCGGGCTGGCAGCGTGCAGGCCGAAAGAACGGTCGTAAGGCGTGCCCGGCCCCGCGCACGACGCCGATCCACCCGTGCCCGAGTCGAACGTCATGCCCGCCGGAGTCGCGGTCACCTCCGCCCACACCGGCCCAACCTGAACTCGCCGCACCGCCGGCTGCCACACCTCGCGATCGGTCCACGCCCAGGTGTTCTCGCCGACGATCGTCGCGTCCCGCCCGTCCGGCAGCCGCACATCCGGTGAATGCCGCGGCACTGGCAAGGGAAGCCGCAATTGCTCGAACGCCTGCGCCGCCAACTGCGCCGGAGTCGGCAACGGCGGGGGCGCAGGCGCGTCACCGGGCGGCACCGGCACGTTGTTCGCGGGAAGCGGTGGGAGACACCGGATCCCGAACGCACTACCGCCTGGCCGACCTGCACCCGGAGCGCCGCCGGCACCGAAGCCGCCCACAAAACAACCCGGCGGAAGCCGTCCCTGCGAATCCGGAGAATTACCTGAGCCCGCTGCGGCTTGCCGGTCTTGGCCGCCGTCACCGGCCGACTTCTTCCCGGGACCACCCGGCCGCACAGGTGCTTGACCCCGTTGATCCAGCGCGCGCATGTCGATGCTCGGCGGTGCGTATTGGCCGAACTGGTCGGTGTTGTTGGGTACAACGACCACTTGCCCGTCATCGGTGGGGCCGGGCGGGCTCGGGGCAGCTTCCGACGACGTGTCGGCAAGACCGACTGTGCCAATGACAGCGGCGAGGACACACGCCGGATAACTCAGTGCCTTCCGCGTACGCATCAGCACGGCCCGCCTGGGTATGCAAGCTCCGCGACTTTCCATTGGCCATCCGAGGCGTCGCGCGACATCCGTGCGTGGATAGGAATCTGCGGCGTACCAACGGTCTTCCGATCGCCAGTGGCAGCGTCCGCTTGCCCGGAGCGCGATCCGTCCTGGCAGTCGATCACCGTCGCCTTGCCGCCGTGAACCTCGACGCTGCTGATGTGCGTGGTCACGTCTCCATAGGGCTTCACGCCGACCTGTTTATTGCGGTGCATCCCCGCCAAAGTCGTGGACAACTGCGGGTCCACGGCGAGCTTTGCCATCGCGGCCTGCCAAGTGGCCTCTGGCGTGCTCGGAATAGCCAACGACCGCGGCCAGAACTGCGTATAGGCAGCCTCGACCGCTTGCCGTTGATCCGGCTCGGATGACGTCGGTGCCGAGGGCGGCTGCGACGGAGCCGGCATGTTGGACGAGGACGTCGTCGCCGGCGCGGCGCCGCCGCTGCACCCCGCCACCAGCATGGCGACCGCCGCAGCCAGGACGACGTGCCGTTGCCGACCAGCACCGAAGTTGTTCACAAGATCCTCCCCAACGTTCGCGATGTCGATGCCCAGGCCGACCTGCCCTTGCAAAGGTCGCCGTGCGCCTACGTCAACAGCATGCTGATCAACGAGCCAGCGAGCAGCGGCGGACCGGCGGGAAACCGCGAATTCATACTCTTGGACGACACCGCTACCGCGATCGCCACGAGGGCGGTGAACCCGCTCGCGATTAGCAGGCCGCGGAGCAAGCCATCCCATCCGAACCACCCGAGATAGAGCCCAAGCGCGGCGTACAGAGCGGTATCGCCGCCCCCGGTGTGGTCCGGTGCGGACATCTGAACCAGCAAAGCAAGCCCCAGCAGGGCAACCATTGAGATGCAGGCGAAGCCGAACCGAAGCCAGGTTCCGTGGATGATCGTGTCGCAGAGCAAGAACGCAGCACCTCCGCCCGCCAGCGCCGCCACCATCGGAAACGGCAGTCTCCGACAACGCACGTCGGTGAGTGCCAAGCCGAGGCCGAGCGCGCATGCCCAGCACCAAGCCAGCCAGACCGGCGTCGTGCCGAACTGGAAAAGCCCGATCCAGCAGAGGGCCGCCGTCGCCACCGAAAGCCCCGCGGCCAATGCGGCGCGCGTAGACCGGCCAGCCGCCATAGCCATACCGGTTGTTCGTTCTGCGGCTTTCAACAAGAGCGGTCCAGCAACGATGCTCGCTGCGCCGACAACGGTCACCGGAATCAACATCATTAGGCACTCCCGCGTGTCCTTGCATCATCGTGAACCCTTCTCTCCGCCGTAACGCGATGAGTGCTGCTCCCACGGGAAAGCTCCGGCACCGAGGACGTCTCGCGCTGCGGTGACGTAGGCGAATATGTTCTGTGGCAACATCTCCGCGAATTCCGACAGGCGGCGAACGTCGGCATCGGCTGGCAGCGCTGCGAGCGTTCGGTCGGTGAGGCTGACCAGGTCAGAGCGCTGAAGCTTGGCTTCCCATTCCCGGATCAGCACAAGGCAAGCGTTCACGTGCTGTACGACCTCGCGGAGGGCACCGTCGACCACGCCAACCGACCGGCGAGCCGCGACGGCCAGGTCGCCGGCCGCGGAATCAGCTGCCAGTTCGTCGGCGAGACTGCGAGCTGCCCGCGTCCGGTCTAGGCAGCACAACGCCTGCCATACGAGCTGGTGCACCTTGTGCGGGACTGTTGGATCGATCCAGGCTCGTGCCGGACTGCGGTGCAACTCGTCTACCCCTGCGATCAGGATCCGCGCTGCGTGGTAAGCCTCGCCGAGTTCGCTGAAGTCACGACTCCGAAAGAAGAACTCTCCCCGGACGCGGTCCAGCCGACATGGATGTGCAGCGTCGTGACGGTGGTCGGTCATCAAGCGGGCGGCGCAGTCCAAGCCAGCAACCACGCTCAGTCCGGATATGACGACTCCCACGCAGACCAGAACCACATTCAGGCCGACTATCAGCGCGACGGCCGTGCCGAGCGCACCGCCTAGACACGTTAGAACGATTTCCCGGCTGAGCGCGGTGCGGACACGTTCTCCGCGCAGTCGGGAGTCCGAGATATCGGGGTTCAGGAGCACAGAATCCGGCCCGTCCGGAAACGTTGCGGTACGCACTGGTCCGGCCGACGCGGGTGGGTTGCGGCACGCCATAAGGTCTCCTCGTCAAGTCGGCCAGTGAGCTGTCCGCTGCGCTTCCGGTGATGGCTTACCGGTGGCAAGCCTTCCGGTACCGGTCGCGTCAAGTGCGTCGAGCGAGGTCAGGGATCTTCGTGGACGCGAGGGCCCGACTCGGTTCAGCAGCCGGGCACCTCGCTGCTTCCGTCCCCAGGGGCCGTTGTCCCCCGGTGAGTCACAGGTCTAGCTCACTGACCTCGTGCGACCGCAACGTAAGTACCCGTGCGACTTTGAAGTTGCACGACGGATTGTCACCCGTTCAGTCCAATGTTCACGGTCCTGGTCTCCCGGATTTGCGGCGTAGTGGCACGGGGTGCCGTGATCGTGTAAGCACCGAACAATGAGCGACTGGAACGCGTCCTACCGTCGGAGCCTTCATGACCTGTTGACTCTCCTAGAAGGGCAGTGGACCGTCGCGATCATCGCTACGCTCGCGGTCGGGGAGCGGAACTACTCCGAGCTTCGGGACGAGGTGAACAAGGCAGAGGAACGGCTGGGCTGGACCAGTCACACGAAGCCGCTGACCTCGAAGGTGCTGAGCGACCATCTGCGGAGGCTGGAAGCCAATCACCTGGTCGAGCGTCGCGGCGCGGGCGACAAGTTCACCAAGGTCTGGTATCGGCTCAGTGCGGACGGCAAGGAGCTGCTGAGCATGTTGCGGCCGCTTGCCAGCTGGGCTGCTCAGCGGCAGGTCATCGCCGCAATGGAGGACGAGACCACGTCCCCTGACTAGCCGATAACCACCCGGTTGCGGCCGCCGTCTTTTGCTGCGAACAGGGCATTGTCGGCAGCACGAAGCAAGTCGTCGAGGTCCGTTCCTGCCGCAGGGGACGCAGCGGCACCTATCGAAACAGTGATCTGGATCGACTGTTCGGA
The DNA here is from genome assembly GCF_042754125.1 of Amycolatopsis sp. NPDC059235. Taxonomy (NCBI): domain Bacteria; kingdom Bacillati; phylum Actinomycetota; class Actinomycetes; order Pseudonocardiales; family Pseudonocardiaceae; genus Amycolatopsis; species Amycolatopsis sp. NPDC059235. The sequence goes on along the minus strand of NZ_JBHZAG010000001.1, from coordinate 137,194 downwards.
TGTGGACCTAGCGTCAATTGTCGCAACACTTTCGCGAATTCGGTGCGCGATCGAGAGGACTTGTTCCCCGCTGCAACCCGGAAGCATCACGACAAATTCGTCTCCGCCGAGCCGTCCGCACAGGTCCTTGTTCCGGACGACCGAACTAATCGCCGCTCCGGCCGCCTTGAGAACTCTGTCGCCAACGACTTCGCCATGTACGACATTCACCAGAGCGAACTGATCCACATTGATCAGCAGGAGGCTGAGATTCCCGCCTACCTTCTGCGCCCGCCTAAGCTCGCTCTCCGCCAGCGCCCGCCAGCTGGCGACATTGAGGACCCCAGTCTTCGGGTCACGGGTAGCCGCCTGCTCGAACTGCCGGACCAACGCGGAACGATGCAGTGCGTACAAGGGGAAGAACAAGAAGGCGGCCAGCCACGGAGCCAACGTGAGCAGCGCAGCCGCGACGACCCCCATGCACAGCGTCGCCAGTTCGAGCAGGTTTTCATCCGCTCGTCCGATCAGCCGCCTCCGCGAGCATTTGCCCGACGACAGCCTGATGACAGTACCGACCACGACTGAGTTGACCGTGAAGTAGACCGCCACCACCGAGGCCGCGCCAAGCAGGCTGAAGACTCCGCGGTCAGGTCCGATCGGAACGACGAGCAAGCCGCGCGCGCACCAGGCCGCGATGTGGCAGGACAAGATCACGTTGCAGGCGCTGAACAACGTGCGGTGCATGTGGATACCTGAGATGCCGCGCCAACTCCGCAGCCACAAGTGCAGGTAAAGCACGACTACGACGGCAAACGCGAGCACTCCGGGGAGAATCAATGCTGCAGCCAGTGTCCAGACCGACGAGAAGTTCACGTGCGGGGTATCAGCGAACCGGCGACGGCGACGCTCGACCTGGCGACCCATTTCGGCCGCGACGATCCCGAGACCGACGAGAACAAGGCAACTGCGCATGTCGTGGAACGTCACTCGCGCGGACACTGAGTCGGCGACTAGAACTGCCGTCGCCGCCAGCACCACGGTCACCACGAGCGCGCGGACACGCACGGGAAGTGACCAGATCGGCCAACTGTTCACCCGGCTCAGACCGCGAGACTGCCCTGAATCGGTTACACGTTGCATACTGAACTCGCTTCCGTTCCCATGGGGAGGGCTGCGGCTTTTACGACTTGTCCCAGGCTCGGTCCTTCCTAAAGCCGGATGTCCCGGGAGGGGGTTTCATGCGCAACAAGGACTGGTGACAGCTTTCGCGCTCCTGACGCGGGCTCGTCCTCGGCAGATCTCACCTGGCGCGGACGAGCCCCCTTCCAGACGATCGCCGCACCAAGAGCAAGCACAGACGCCGTCAGCCCCGACGCTGCCACGGTGGCCACTGGTCCCACCTGGTCAGCGGCGAGACCGGCGACGACAATCGCCGCCCCTTGGGAAGTTTGCAGACAAGTGCTCATCCTGCCCATGACTGTGCCCCGCTTGCTGTCCGGCACGATTTCGGCAACGACTCCTTGCAGCCGAATCAGGTACACCGTCGACAGCGCGCCCGAGACGGCCCACAGCACCGCTGACCCGACCAACCACGGCACCGCCGCCGAGGCCAGCAGCGGAAGACCTGCCGCGATCGCCGGAATCACTACGCTCCGCGCGGACGGCAGCGAGTCCTCTCGACTTGCCCACCACCCTCCCAAGACGCTGCCAATGGGGTCTGCTGCCATCAGCAAGCCGACGGCGAACGAAGTCGCTCCGAGCGCGCCTGCGTACGGTGCCGCAACGCCTTCCGGAACGACCAACAGGCCGGTGAGCGAAATCAAGATCACCGGCGCGACGAGGCGCGGACCGAGACGCACATCGACAGCCGCAGCGGACCGCTCCGCGGCGGCGGAGCCAGCCCGCGACGCCGGACGTGATCGAACACCGAGCAAGACGGCGAGCGCGCTCAGCAGGAACGTAGCGCCGTTGAGCAGCAACACCGGTTCGGAGCGGATCGCGACGACAAGCACGCCGCCAACTCCGAAACCGACGACTTGCGCGATCTGCGTGGTGATCTGCCGCAACCCAAGGCCCGCCTGATATTGCCGGTTCGGAAGCACGTCGCGCAGGAGAGACAACTGGGCTGCCTTGAACGGCGCACCGGCCAACGTCAACAGCCCGATGAGGCACCACAACGCAGGCAACGGGAGTCCTGGAATCGCCATCGAGATTGCCAGGCAACCCCGGATGACGTCGCTCACGATGATCACCGTGCGGCGTGGATACCGGTCCGCGAGGCCGGACAGGAGAAAGCCGCCCAGCACCGCGGGTGCGAAGGTCAGCGCGTAGCTCAGTGCCGTGAGCGACGCAGAGTTCGTGCGACCGTAGACCAGCAGGGCCAGGGCAACCCGGGCAAGCTGATCCCCGGCAACCGAGAATGTCTCCGCCAGCCACATCGTGCGGAACTCGCCGCATCGCAGGACTGCCGCGAAGTTTCCGCGTGCGCCAAACTGCATCTGCTCGCCCCCTCCCCGGAAGCTCACAAGCCGATCAACGGCTCTCCCCGGCCGAAGATCTTGGTCTATTAAGGTATGCCGGAGCGTGCCTAAGTGGACACAAACAGCAAGATGTTCACACGTAAGAATCAATCTGCGTACGGACCGTGACTTGCAGGCCACTTCCGTTCACTTGTTCGGAGCAGCGACGACGCAGGATGGCCGATCCGGCGCGAGAACGAGATCGCCGTGACCGGAGCCGCCCGCGTGGCGGACTCGCTGCCGATCCGCACTGAAAGCGGCTCCGACTGCCGTCAGGCCTCAGCCGGTGCGCATGTGCGGTAGTTCGTTTCGCCGACGCCACCAGGAGTTCTTGATGCCGTGCAACAGCTTTCGCAAGGTTGCGCGCTCGCCCCGAGATCAACCGTAGTGACGACAGGGCATCGGACTCCAGCGACGCGGCTGGCCGCTAGCCGTGGGTTCGAGGTCGGCGGTCGCCGAATTGCTGACGTCGCGCGGGTCCTCGCCGACGGACCAGGTGCGCCGGTACGTAGTGGCTGACCGGACGTGACCATTGGTCGTCGGCAGTGACGAGTTGATAGGTGACCCAGCCGAGCAGGCCGCCGTCTTCGCGACGGGCCCATTCGAACAGCAGGTCGGGAAGCTCGGTCTCGATCCGCAGGCCGGCGCGGTTGCGGGGCGCGAGGATCTCGGTGCCCAGCGGGAGCAGCTTGCGCACGCTCACCCAGACGGAAATCGGCGGGTCCACCTTCCGCACGGTTGACGGCCGCTCATTCACTTCAGGTCACCTGCTCGCATCCGCGTTGTCAGGCCGTCCACGGTTGTCGTCGACCCAAGCTGAATCCGAACATGTGTTCGACATTGAAGTCAAATTGGCAGTCCGTCACAGGTGGTCGATCTGGTGTGACTGTGAGCTTTATCTGTCACCCGTGAGAGCTAGTTGTCACCAGGGGCCGAGCAGCGTTCGTTGGTTTCGTGGCGTCGATGTTGGTCGCGAACTGGTGGAGGTAGTCGGTGCTGGCGCTGATGAGGTCGTGGGCGTGGCCGCCGGTGGTGGGCGCGGCCCGGCCTCGCTCTGGCCGTCCACGGCATTAGTCTCCTACCCGCGCCGTCCGCCCCGTCGCGAGATCCGTTGCCGCCTCCGCCGCCGCAGCCTCGTGCACCGCCGGTCATTGGGCGGGCATACCCGCCCAATGACCGTTTCATGTCGGAGGATGCTCAGCTCGCTACGGGGAAGGTGTCCATCCAGGTGATCTCGAGCCGCCGGTGCGCGATGCGCCATCCTTCGGGCCGGCGTTCGAGGCGGTCGACGAAGAATCCGGTCTGGATGAGGTTCCAGCCGCGGCCTTCGGTTTTGCCTTGGTGTGTGTGGATGTGCGGGATGCGAGCGGTCGCGGTGTCGCCTTGGATGTCCACTGTGGACACGCCTTCGAAGTGCTGCCACCGCCGGAGCCCGTTCATCGAGCCGTCCGGGCCGCGCATGGCCTCGGCGAGTTCGCGGTGGCCGATCCCGGCGAGCGAAGGGCCGGCGGCCGAATAGTCGACGGTGGCGTCCGGAGCGAACACCTCGTCCCACTGGTCGAGCACGGCGTTGTCGCCGTCCTGGTGGAGGTCCTGGCCGAGGCCGTACCGCGTGACGAGGTCTTGGATCTCGGCCCGGTCCAGCAGGTACCGCAGGCGCTCCTCGACGGACTGTGTGGTCGGCGTTGTCATGGTTCGACGCTAACTCTAAACTGTCCAGATGGGCAGTACCCACAAAAAAGTAAGCGTCCCTCCTCCGTGCACCATCGACCGGGTCGAGCACGCCGTGTCGATCATCGAGGGCCGGTGGAAGCTGCTGATCCTGCACCACCTCCTCGTCCAGGCGCCGCGCCGCTTCTCCGGCCTCCGGCGGGCGATCCCGGCGGCCACGGAGAAGATGCTCATCCAGCAGCTGCGCGCCCTGGAGGCCGACGGCATCGTCCGCCGGAAGGACTACGCGCAGGTCCCGCCCCGCGTCGAGTACTCGCTGACGCCGGCGGGCGCGGCGCTCGAACCCGCGCTGAACGCCCTTCACGACTGGGCGGCCAGCAAGCACCTGGAGGACGCGGCGCGCGGATAGCCCCTGGGGGCAGTTTCGCCAGACGGGTTCGACGCGGTCGACGGCCTGGTGTCGCTGCGGCTGCACAAACCCACTGGGACTGAGGCAGGACGGCCGACGAGGCGGCCGCGCGTCGTCACCGCCATGGTCGCGGCCTTCGCGAACCCCTAGGTGCCGCGTCCAGTCCGGCTGGACGCGCGCAAGTGGTCGAGACAGAGGTCCAGCGCGCTGCGCAGGTAGCGGGCGGAACCGGTCGACATCAGGATCGTCACGCCGCCCTGGATCGCCGCGACGATCGCCATCGCCGTGCGCTCCGGATCGACGTCCGCGCCGACGTCGCCGCCCTCGCGCATCGCCTCGATCCCGGCGCGGACCTGAGCCTCCCACTGCTCGATCAGGCGCCCGGTGACCTCCTGCGCCGCCGGCGTGTGCCTCCCCAGCTCGGTGATCAGGACGCCGAGCGGGCAGTGCACGCCCTGCCGGCGATACCGCTCGACGACGGCGTCGCGCCACTTCTCCCACGCCGTCCAGCTGGTCAGGCTCCCGAGGTGAGGCTGCTGGTCTTCGAGCACGCGGTCGGCCTCCCGCTGGGCGACCGCCAGCAGGAGCTGTTCCTTGCCGTCCGGGAAATAGTGGAAGAGCTGGCTCTTGCCCGTTCCGCTGCGTCGGCACACATCGTTCAAAGTGGCGCTGTTGACACCGCGTTCGCGAATCTCGGCCGCGGCGGCGTCGATGATCCGCTGGCGGGTCGCGGCGCCCTTTTTGGTCAGCAACGCGGGCCTCCAGGATTGTACTTGCGGGTACATTTTATCCGGACGACACTGGCCGGGTCAACGCCGATCACCACCAGCTGGGACGGAGAAAACCCTTGCAGGCCATAGTCATCGAGCAGCTCGGCGGGCCGGAAGCGCTCGCTATTCGGGAGGTTCCGGATCCGGAACCGGGCCCCGGCGAAGTCCTCGTCGACATCACCGTCGCGGGCGTCAACTTCATGGACACCGGGGCGCGGCAGCACGGTCCGGCGGGCGGAACGGTGCCGTTCGTGCCCGGCGTCGAAGGGGCGGGCGTAGTCCGCAGGCTCGGCTCCGGCGTCACGGGGCTCGCCATCGGCGACCGGGTCGCCTGGGTCTACGCCTACGGCAGCTACGCCGAGAAGATCGTCGTGCCGGCGGCTTCGCTGGTGCCGCTGCCGGAAGGCATCTCCGACGAGGTCGCGGCGAGCGTGATGATGCAGGGCATCACCGCGCATCACTTCACCACCGAGGCTTACCCGGTCGAGGCCGGTGACGTCGTTCTCGTCCACGCCGCCGCAGGCGGGCTGGGCCGGCTGGTCACCCAGATCGCGAAGCTGCGCGGCGCCGAGGTGATCGGCGTGGTCTCCCGGGAGGAGAAAACGGCCGCGGCGAAGGAAGCCGGAGCCGACCACGTGATCGTCTCGACCGGAGAAGCGTTCGTGGCCGACGTCCTGCGCCTGACCGGCGGCGAGGGCGTGCGCGCCGTGTTCGACGGCAACGGCGGGCCCACTTTCCGCGCGTCCATGCGGGTATTGCGCCGCAACGGCACCTTGCTCTACTACGGCGCCTTCATCGGCGAAGTCCCGACGATCGGCATGCGGGAGCTGCCGCGGAGCATCAAGATCTGTTACCCGGCCTTCCGCGACCACATCGCCACCCGGGAGGAATTGCTGGCGCACTCGGCCGACCTTTTCGGGATGATCGCGTCGGGAAAGCTGGACGTGGCGGTGGGCGGCCGCTACCCCCTCGCCGACGCCGCCCGCGCGCACCGCGATCTCGAATCCCGCCGGACGACAGGGAAACTGCTCCTGCACGTCAGCACTCCTTCGTCCGCAATGGACTGACCAGCTGCCAATGCCTGCCCGGCGGTCAGCGCGGCAGCAGGCCCTGCACGAGACTGTGCACGGTTCCGGTCAGTACGGCGTCCGGCGAGCGGTCGGCGATCATGCCGGCGGTGATGATCGACGCGAGCCCCTGCAGCATGGCGAGCACGGCCATCGCGGTCCGGTCGGGCTCCTCGCCGACGATCTCCCCGCGCGCCATCGCGTTCTCGATGAGGGCGGCCGGCGCGGCGAACGTCCGCTCGCTCGCCTGCCGCAGATCCGGGCGCGCCGGGTCGTCCTTGCGGGCGAACATCAGCGCCAGCAGCGCCGGGGACCGGGCGGCGAACCCGACGTAGGCTCGCGCGAACGCGACCAGCCGCTCCTCGAAGCCGCCGGTCGCCCGGCGCAGTCCCTCGTCGAGTTCGTCCCCGAGCCGCCGCAGTCCGCGCAGCACGAGCGCGTCGAGCAGGGCCTGCTTGTCGGCGAAGTGCTGGCGCGGCGCGCTGTGGCTGACGCCCAGCTCCCGGGCGAGCCCCCGCAGCGACAGCCCCGCGACGCCGCCCTCCTCCAGTGCGCGCTCGGCCAGGCCGAGCAGCCCGGAACGCAGGTTGCCGTGGTGGTACGGCGCGGTCTCGTCCTCCATGACCGCAGTGTAGGCACCGCCCACAATATTGTCATTGACCACATTATTGGCAGTGCCTACATTGGCGGGAGGTCCGCTACCCGAGGAGCACGTCATATCCTTCCCCGTCCGCTTCCACCACGTCAGCGTGTCCGTCGCCGACCTCGACGCCCAGCAGCGCTGGTATGCCGAGGCTCTCGGCTTTACCGAGGTGGTGGAGACGTTCGAGGTGCCCGAAGCCGGCGTGCGGACCGTCGTCGTGCAGACCGCCGAAGGGGTCCGGCTCGAGTTGATCGAACGAGCGGGATCCACGCGTCCGGCGACGTTCGACGACCCGATGGACGCTCTGCGCGCCCAGGGTTACGGCCATTGGGCGGTCGAGGTCGACGACCTCGACGCCGCGTACGCCCGCTTGAGCGGTGCGGGCGCGCAGCCGGTGTGGCCGCCGGCCGACGCGGTCCGGCCCGGTGCCCGGTTCGCCTACGTGAAGGACCCCGAAGGCAACCTGATCGAGCTGATCCAGCCCGCCGCCTGACCGGTCGGCGCGCCCGCCGGCCGGACGACCAGGGCACGACCTCGCCCTTGCGGACCAGTTCGGCGTTGTTGACCAGGACGTCGAGCCGGCCGTAGGCCCGCTCGGCCGCGGGTCGCACGGTTTCCCGGTCTGTGACGTCGAGGTGCACTGGGGTCGTCGGCAGGCCGTCCTCGGCCAGCGCCGCCGCCGCGGTCTGTCCGCGCCCGGCAGCGCGGTCATGCTCGATTCGGCGAGCCGGCGCGGGCCGGCGGGCCGAGTCCGTTGTTCGCGCCGGCGATCAGCGCGTTTTTCCGTTCGGGCGTCATTGTTCCGCCTGCGTCGTGGTGACGGTCATCTTGCCGATGTTCTCGCCGCGGAACAGGCCGGCGAACGCCGCGGGGAGAGCGTCCAGGCCGTGGCGTTCGGTCTCCAGGGGGATCAGCTGTCCGGTCTCGACCCAGTCGACGAGGTGGTCGAGGGCGGCGGGCAGGGCGTGCGGGAATTGCAGCGGGGTGTATCCCTGCAAGGTCAATCCGTTGCCGTACAAGGGTTTGATATTGACCGTCCAGGCGGTGTCGTCGTCGTAGGTGGAGATCAGGCCGCACACGACCACGCGTGCCGGACGGCGCATCACGTTCATGACGGTCTGGCTGACCGCGCCGCCGACGGCGTCGAAATACAGATCCGGCCCGCCCGGCGTCAGCGCCTGGAGCTGCTCGGCGAGATCGGCGGCCCGGTAGTCGAGAGCGGCGTCGAACCCGAGCTTCTGAGTCAGAATCCGGCGCTTCTGCTCGGAACCGGCCAGTCCGATCACCCGGGCGCCGCGGATCCGGGCGATCTGCCCGGCCAGCGATCCGACGTTGCCCGCGGCCGCCGAGACCACCGCGGTCTCCCCGGCCCGCACCTGGCCCGCTTCGACGATGCCGGTGTGCGCCGTCAGACCGCCGAGCAGGCCGAACACCCCGAGCGCATGAGCGGGCTTGCGGATGCGGGGATCGAGCGGGGCCATCTCCAGCCAGTGGTCCCAGGTCGGCCAGATCGACAGGTCGGCCCACTCGACCTGGCTGACCACCCGGTCCCCCGGAGTGCGGCCGGGGTGGCGGGAAGCGACCACTTCGGACACGCCGATCCCGGTCACCGCCTCGCCCAGCGGGATCTGCGGCAGGAAGTAGCTTTCGTCGCCGGTCACCTGGCCGCGCAGGGTGGCGTCGACGGAGAACGCCAAGGGACGCAATAAGACCTGTCCGTCCTGAAGCTCGGGCAGGCGCTTCGTGGCGACGGTGAAGTGCTCGGGTTCGACCCTGCCGACAGGCAGATATCGGTTGAGGGACACGAACCTGGTGGTGGATGACATCCAGTCCTCGCAAGGGAAATCGGGTTTCTTGTGCCAGTCAGACGCTAGATTCACACTCCCCTTCTGGGAAGTACTGACAAAAAAGTAAGTACAAGCAGCGGGGCGGGCGGGGTGTTCGATCAGCCAGGTCGAACGCGCGCCGGGCATTCCGGAAAGGCCGCTGGAAGCTGCTGATCATCCACCGTCTCCGGGTGCGTCGGCCCCGCCGCTTCCCCGAGGTGCCGCCGCACGCGGAGTACGAACCCACTCCGACCGGAACAGCACTGACCCGGCGCTTCCCGCCTTGCGCGCCGGGGCCGCCGACACCCGCCCCGGCGCATGAGACCGCGGGCTCGGCGCTATTCCCCAGGAGTCCAGGGAAGAACTTGCCCGTCGCGGACGAGCTGGCCGTAATGCTCCGGCTTAACCGGGCCGAACACGAGGTCCAGCAGCGCGTCAGCCGCTTGGGCGGGACTCGGCGCGTCGCGCACGTCCCACCACATCGCGGACGTCGGGGTGTTCATCATGCCGGGACAGACCGCGGCGAGCAGGATTCCCCGGGCCAGGTCGTCCTCGCGCCGCTTGCCGGCGAGCGCGCGCACCGCCGCGACCTGGCCGATCTTGGACGGGATGTTGACGAACCCCGGCCAGTCGCCGCCGCGGGCGCTGCCGTCGGCGACCGCGTCCCGCCAGGCGGCGACCTGCTCGTCCACCTCGTCCAAAGTGGACAGTGCGGCGAACCGGTCGTGCAGCGCGGGCGCGAGGTGGTTCAGCGTGCCCAGCGAACTGGCCACGACGAGGAACCGGCCGTCGTCGCGGAGCAGCGGGGCGAAGGCACGCAGCAACCGGGTGGTGCCGAAGTTGTTGACCTCCGCGTAGTCCCGGACGATCGCGCGCGGATCGTCGTCGGGGCCGACGCGCATCACCGCGTTGCCGAACACGACATCGACGCCGCCGTGCCGGTCCGCCACCTGCGCGGCGAGCCGGGCGGCACCCTCCGGTTCGGCGACGTCGAGGATCGCGCCGCGAACGCTGGCCCCACCGCTGGGAACGGTCTCGACGGCCTGAGTGACCCGGTCGAGATCGCGACCGGTCAGATAGACAGTGTCCTCAGCGGACAGGCGCGAGGCGAGCCCTTCGACCAATGCCAGTCCCAGGCCCTGGGTGGCACCGGTGACGAGAGCGACTTTGCCGTTCATGCGGCTCCTTTGGCGAGCAGGGTTTCGGAGAGGGTCCAGAGGCGCTCGGCACCTCCGGGATCGAGGGCGTAGCGGGCCACGCCGTGCAGAGGCGGTGCGTCGCCCCGGCGGTCGATGGTTTCTGTCTCGTTGCAGTCGGCGAAATAGCGGCCGCCGATCCCGTCCAGCAGCGACGAGGTCGCCAGCAGAACCGACGTCGCCGCGCCCTGCTCGGGGGTCTTGATCAGCTCGGGCGGGACCTTGCCGCTCCCGCGGCCCCCGGTGTGGCGCTGCAGGTTCGTGTAGATCGCGCCCGGCATCAGGGCGTTCGCCGTGATCCCGTCGGCTGCCCAGCGGCGCGTCGCCTCGACGGCGAAGAGCACGTTGGCGGTCTTGGACTGGCCGTACGCCAGCCACTGGTCGTACGGCCGGAATGCGAAGTTGACGTCGTCGAAGACCACCGGCGACTGCTGGTGCCCGGACGAGCTGACCACCACGATCCGGGCGGAGCCGTCGGCGGCCAGCGCCGGGTGCAAGCCGGCGGCGAGGGCGAAATGCCCCAGGTGGTTGGTGGCGAACTGCAGCTCCCAGCCCTGCGGCGTGTACTGCTCGGGAGCGGCCATCACGCCCGCGTTGTTCACCAGGACGTGCAGCGGGCCGTCCCAGGACGCGGCGAACGCGGCGACCGATGCCGGGTCGCTCAGGTCCAGCGGCCGGACGTGCACCGCGGTGTTTCCAGTGCTCGCGCTGATGTCCTTGGCCGCCCGTTCGCCCGCGTCGACGTCGCGAACGGCCAGGGTGACCTCGGCGCCGGTCGAGGCCAGCGCGCGAGCGGTCTCAACGCCGAGGCCGGAGGAGCCGCCGGTGACCACCGCCCGGCGCCCGGCCAAGTCGACGCCCGCGGCGACCTCGGCCGCGGTGCTGGTGAATCCGAAGGGAGTCTTGATCAGGTCCATGAATTCCACGCTAAAGGCCGCGAGGACATGCGAATAGCGAAAGAACCGCAGACCTGGTATGCGTTTAAATCATGACGTTCGCCGATGCGTCCCTCACCGCGCTGCGCGTGTTCCGCGAGGTGGCAGAGCGGGGAACGCTCACCGCCGCGGCCGCCGCGCTCGGCTACACGCAGTCCGCGGTCTCCCGGCAGATCGCGTCGCTGGAACGCGCCGCCGGAACACCGTTGCTGGAGCGGCGCCACGACGGGGTGCGGCTCACCCCGGCCGGGCAGATCGTCGTGCGCCGCGCCGCCGACGTCATCGACCGGCTCGACGCCACCGCCCGCGAACTCGCCGGGCTGCCCGGCGAACAGGGCACAGTGCGGCTCGGCTGGTTCCCGACCGCCGGAGCGAGCCTGCTGCCCCGCGCGCTGGCCGCCCTGCGGCGCACCCACCCGGCCATCACCGTGCTCAGCCGCGAAGGCGGCACCCCGGCGCTGGTCCGCGCGTTGCGCGCGGGCACCCTGGACCTTGCCCTGCTGGCCTCCGCCCCACCGTTCCGCCCGCCCGACACCGAAACACCGGCGCTGGCCCTGCACACCCTCACCGAGCGCAGCCTCCGCGTCGCGGTGCCCGCAGCCCATCCGCTCGCCCGCCAGGACTACATCGACGTCGTCGACCTGCGCGGCCAGCGCTGGATCGCGGGCTCGGGCGACGACCGGGCGATGGGCGTGTGGCCCGGCCTCGACGAACGCCCCGAGATCGCCCACACGGCCCGCGACTGGCTGGCCAAACTGCACCTCGTCGCCGCCGGCTGCGGGATCACGACCGTGCCCGGCGCACTCGGCACCGCAGTCCCGGCCGGGGTCCGCGTACTCGCCGTCCGCGGCGGCCCCGGAGAACAGCGACGGATTCTGCTCGCCCACCTCCCGCGACAACTGCCGGAACCCGCCGCACGCGTCGCCGCCGCTCTGCGCACCGCCGCCCTGGAAACGGACGCCGAGGTCGAGTGACCGAGCAGGTGCATCGCTGCCGAGCCAAAGCCCGCTCGTCAGCCCAAGCCGAAGCGCCCTAGGGCCCGGCTGATTCCTCCCATAGGGCGAGTCTGACTCTCCTGCGAACCTCGATCTTCATCGAGACCGCCAGCCTCGCCTGCGCCACTCCGCAGTCTGCCCCGTCGGCAAACCGAATCGTTGTGGTGACGGAAACCTCGCACATCAGATGACAGTTGTCCCGCACACACCGGCCTGAACCCCGAGGGCAGTAGGCGCGCCAAGTGACAGAAAAAGCTCACAGTCACATCTGGAGCTGCCAGATGCGTGTTCGGAACGTGACGGCCGGCTGTGCTGCTCCCCGGGCGTCCGCGTGTGCTGCGGCGTGCCTCGGCGACCGCCCGCACAGGCCGAGTCTTCGGACGGGATCGGTCGTCCGCAGGTTCGACGGCGATGCGCTCTGCAGACCTGCCGTGTGAGGTTGGCCGCCGCCGTCACCTGGATCGGGTGTACAGGTCGCGCACGTGTGGTGCGTAGACCATGCCCTCGCGGGCGTACAGGTTGCGGCAGAGCTGGTCGCGCATGGCCATGACCAGCAGTTCCGTGCGCGGCAGGTCCAAGCCGTCGGCGATCTTCACGACGGTGGGTATCGACGGCGCGGCGGTCATGCGTTCGATCCTCGACAGCCGCAAGCGATCGGTGCCCGACAGTCGTGCGACGTGGGCCAGAGTGCGATTGTGCTTGATGCGCCACACGTAGAGCACCTCGCCGAAATGGGCCACGGACCGGCGAGAGCCCGCGATGTCGGACACGCTGGCACCGCGGCGGGGTCCCCGGTCTCGGTCTGAGCGCTCGGCTGTGGGGAAGCTACGGCCTGCGGCTACGGCGAGCGCGTACGGGTCGGCTTTCAGGGCGTAGGCCAAGGCGGCCGCGCTCCACAGCGATCGCAGCGGGGTGCGGCCCCGTTCGAGGGTTCCGATGGCGGAGGCGCTGATGCCGGAGCGCCTCGCCAGGCCGTCGATGCTCAGGTTCAACGCCTGACGGTGCCGGCGCACGAAAGCTCCCGCCGTCTCGGGCGGTTCGCCAGCAGCGTCCGGTGTGCATGTATCACCGACGGTGGAGGTGGGTGTCGGCTCGTGTGTCACGAGCGAGCCTCGCTCGCCTTGGGTGTACAGGGGGCTTCTGTCGCCGGCCCAGGTGCGTCGAGTTCCTGGATGCGGTCGTCGATCATCCGTCGGGACGCTGTCGTGGACGACGCGAGCAGGCGCAGGTCTGCGGTCAACCGCTGGTAGGCCCCGTTGTCGGGCGCGAAGACGCCGGCGCCGTGGTGTGCGAAGTAGGCGACAGGACCCACGGATGTCTCGTAGCAGGTGAATGGATCCCGCAGCGCGGGCCGGGAGCAGGTCTCCGACGGAAGGATGCGCACCCTGACCATGGGAGTCGCGTTTCCCAGCGCGCGCAGGAATCGGAGCTGGCCCAGGACGATGTTCGGTGCCGGGACGGGGCCGGACAGGGCGGGTTCGCCGACGAAGACCTCGATCTGTTTCCTGCGTGAATCCCTAGTTGGGGTCCGCAGAAGCCGTCGCTGTGCCGCCTGGGCGTTGACAAACTCCCCGATCTCTCCGGGGGACGCGCCGTGATCTTTCAGGATGGCGCGTGCGTAGTCGGATGTCCACACGGAGACGGGTATCAGCGTCGGGTGGTAGTCCGCGAAAGACATGGCGAGTTGGGTGAAGTGTTTCCGCGCCTCGGCATGATGGCGGTGGTGTGCCGGTTGGAGGATGACCACGCTTGGGTCGGTGGTCCTCGCGAGGCCGGAGATGTAGGCGTGGTCGTCGAGGGAGACGGCCAGAGCGCAGAGGATTCCTCCCACGTGCTCGGCGTCGGGCTTGCGCACACCGAGTTCCCACTGCGCGATTTGCGAGTGGTGTTTGTGGATCAGATCCCCCACCTCGCGCAGAGTCATCTCGGCCTTGCTGCGTTGTGCGTGCAGGACAGCGCCGAGCAACAGGTGCCGCGGCGACGGCTGAGATACGTTGTGGCTCTTCGTCACGAATAAGTCCATGTTCTTGTGCTGCTGTCGACGTCGGACCTGCACGGCCAGCGCCGTGGAGGCACGGCCTACCGGTTTCGTCTCCTTCGGCCGGCTGAGGCTGCTATCACCCGTGTCACGGGGGTGATCGCGTTCTGGCCGCCGTGGGGCCGGATGGCGACTTTCTCGCGCAGGAGCAGTCGGCGGATCGTGCCGTATGAGGCGTGGTGGGTGCTCGCGACTGTTTGGATGGTGGCTCCGCGCTGATAGTCGCGCACGACTTGTGCGACGTTGAGTTCGCGTTTCACCCCTTGTCGCATGGGAGGCATGGCGACGCCCTGCTGCCGGAGGATCCGGCCGGTCCAGCTCAGCAACAGCCCGTAGGCAGCGGCGATCGCCGTGATCGTCTTGCCGTCCCGGTAGTCCTGCGCCATTTTCTCGTTGCGGCTCTGCCGCTCAGGGGTGTGGGCCGGCATCACAGCAGCCGGTGCTCGGCACGATCCCGCGACGGCGGGTGTCGAGGTGTGTGAGACCGCTCGCGCAACAGGTCGCGGTGCGTGCTGGCCCACAGACGGGTGCCGCGGAGCACGACGTGCCGGCACAACCCGATGTCCAAGCCCCGCGGGAAGAACCGCCGCCAGCGTCCGGACGCGACGTCCTTCTCGTAGGTCGACACCCACTCGGCCAGTTCGTCGTCTCGGGTTGCGGCGGTGATCCCGGAGGATGCCGGGTCGTTCTCGAACCATTCGCCGGCGTACATGCCGAGCACCAGGTCATGGTCGGAGAACGCTGATGCGAGGTGCTCGCGGATCCGGCGGTGCGCGCGCTCGGCGGGGCTGCGGACCTCGTACGGCACGGCAGGAGTGGCGGCGAGCAGCGGGGGAACCAGCCTGGCGACGTCCTGCAGTACGCGGTTCGCGGCGGCGGTGGTCACGCACGGGATCGCCCACGAGACGGTCCGGTCCGGCAGCGTGTCGTCGAAGATGCGCGTGGCCAGCACGCCCGTGTCCTGGTTCAACGTGATCGCGACGGCTTCGGCGTGCTGCCGGCCCGGGAGGTGCATGTGCAGGCTGATCGGCGCGGTTTCGTCCAGCAGCCGGATTCGTGCTTGCACTGGGGGACGTTCTCCGGCAGTCCGTCGGGCCCTGGTGTGGTCGCGGAGGTCGCGCGCGACCTCGTCTGCGGCGATCAGCTCAGCGGCAGTGTCGAACTCCTGGCCATCTCCGGTGTGCGGGACGAACGCGGCCTGGTTAAGCGTGGCGAGCGGGGCCAGCCGCCATCCACGGGGATGGGGGTCGCCGGGCGCGTCAGTGTCGGCGAACCACATCCGCCAGGTGCGTCCGCGGTGGTCGACTGTTTCGTGGACGAATCCGGGAGCGTCGTAGAGCCGTCGCCATGCCGGCGGTTCGGTGTGGTCTCTCACGGCTGGGTCCTGTGGTCGGCGCGCTGCGTCAGCGCTGGGCGATCGTTTGCGTGGTCCGGCATCAGCGGCAGCTCCGGCGTGTGCTGGTCGGGCATTCGATGAGTCCGTGCCTTCTGGTGATCAGTTCTGTGGTGTTCCACCCGGTCGCCGTGTCGGTCGTGCGAGACCACACGGCTGTGACCGTTTGTGCCGCGTCGCAGAGGCGGTAGAGTCCGCATTTGCAATCGAGGGCGGGGGCGGGTTCTTCGAAGTTGTTGGTGCAGAAGTCTTTGTGGTGGCTGTTGAACGTCCAGCCGGTCGAACTGTGGCCGTTGGTGACCTCAAGGTAGGCGAGCTGGACCGTCCTGGTTGCGGTGCGGCCGGCCGCTGTCTCCGTCTTGGTTTCCTGGGACAAGGAGCGCAGTCCGCAGTGGCAGGCGCTCGGCGGACTCATGCGAGTCCTGGTGGTCTCTGTTGATGTTCGGTGCGCGCGTGATGCCTGTGGCGGGGCATCGTGTTCGGCGCGCGGGACGGGGGTCCCGGCGGTCTCTTCCAGTGTGTGCAAAGGTTTCTCGCCTCCCCCTTTCCTCCTAAAGGCACTCCCGTGTGCTGGCGGCCGAGGGACCCGTGCCGGTCCGACGGTCCACGCAGGATCGGGACGGGTATCAGGTCGGCGGGCGGCATCCGGACGGCGGGGAGTGTTAGTTCTCCGTGTCCTGTGCCGGTTTTGTGGTCGGCTGGACGGAGTCGGCGAAGGACTCCAGGTCGTCCGGCCAGGGCGCTGGGGGCTCCGTCGTGTTCCGGCTGTCGTCCCCGGTTGCGGCGGTGTCCATGGCTGCGCCCTTCTGCCTGTGTTCTGCGGGCGGGTTGTCCTGCAGGACAGCGCCGTCGCTGTCCGCGACGGAGAACGGGTTGGGGGTCGGGGTCGGGCGGTTCCGCTTTGGCGACCAGTACGTGTCGAGCATGTCGCGGACGGGGACCGGAACCCCGTGCGGTCCCAGGGGAACGGTGACGTCGTCGAGCATCCGCCACAGCGCTCGATCGGCCGGCTCGGGGTCGAGCGCCGTGCCGAGGGCGCGGCGGTGGTCGTCGATGGCTTGGGCGAGCCTCCGCACGACGTTGCGGTGCCTGTCGTTCAGGATGGATGCCTGGTGGTTCTCGTCGGCCACGGCGGCGCGTGTCTGGGCCAGCCTCGTTTCGACGAGGCGTTTGAACACTGCGACGCGGGCACGCCACTGGCCGTATCGCTGTTCGTAGTGCGAGGACAGGTCGAGGCCCAATTTGCCGCGTCGTTCGTTGCGCCTCGATCGCCGCGTGCGGAGGTCGGTGTCGACCCTGTGCTGTGTCGCGATCAAGATGTTCCGGACACGGCCGAGCAGCGGCGGGACGATAAGGGCCTCCCACAGTCCGGCCGCGTCCGGGCCGAGGTTGGCAAGCACCAACTTTTCCAGCTCCTCGTCGCTGCACCCGATCAGCTCGGCCATGTCCGGCGGGACGTCGGTCACGGCAAAGCACCGACTGCTCCGTGCCGCCGGACGTGACCTCATCTGGGCTTCTCCCAGGTGCTCGGCTGCGGGCAACCCGGTGCCCTGCCCTGAGTCGTGGGTCAAAGCAAGAGACGGTTCCGCGTGCGGCAACTCGTCATCGCTGCCCGGGGACTGGTCTCGGCCGTCAATCGCGGTGAAGTGGGGCCAGATCATGGTGTCCACGCCCGCCACGGAACGTCGGCGTACAGGTCTCCGGCAGCGAGCCCGTCCGCGATCGCCGCGGGGCGCAGCAACGCGACCTCGGCCTCGCCCGCCCATCGGAGCGTATGAGGCCGGCGAGCCGCGATACTGTCGGTGTCGGCGAGCGTCACGTCGAACAGGAACGCCAGCTCGGACGACGACCAGGGACGGCCGTCGACTGTCCTGTGCTCGACGACGGAGCAGAAGCGCAGTCCGGTGATCGTTGCCTCGATCTGGTCGCGCACGGTGCGGCGGAGGGCGTGCTCGACGGGTTCGCCGTCGCGGACCGTCCCGCCCGGCAAAACAAACGCGCCGGTGTCGTCGGTGATGAACAGGATGTCCTCGCCGCGGCCGATAAGGGCATACGCCCCAACTCGCGGCCCTGGCGTGTAGCGGGTGTTGTTGTTCACAGCGGATGTCCCATCGAATGCTGAGGGCCGGTGCCGATCGGCGCGGCCCTGCGCGCCGTGCGGACCCGCCCGCTCCGACCGCGCATCTGGACTCCGGACTCGGCCAGAACCCGGTGCACGAAACCGTACGAGCGCCCGCATTCCTCGGCCAGCGCACGAACAGTCGCGCCTTTCTCGTATTTCGTCTTCAGTATTTCGCGTATCTTGTCCCGGGCGGGCCCGGTTATCCGACGCCCCTTGATGCTGACTGCTGGCGGTGTCACGGTGTCCGCCTTTCCTTACTGCCTTGTTACCTTCGCCAGTTGGATTCAGGTGTTCATGTCGCGCGCTGGACTGCTGCCTGACGTCCCGCTACGGACAGATTCGGAGTCCTGCGGCCTGTCCGGACGCCGTTTGGTGTCCGGTGGCCGTGCTTCCGACTGTCGGAATCCGCCGAGAGATGTCCGCCGTCATCACGTTGTCCCGCCTGGGACTCTCGTCGCTAGCGGTCGACCGGCAGGATGTCGACGTCGTCGACCGGCCATGCGGTCCGGGTGGCGATCCAGTCGTGCAGGGGACGGTGACGGGGCACGGAGAGCAGACACATCTCGTCCTCCTCTGCGACTGGGGATTCTTCGCGTCCTGCTGGAATTCCTGCTGCAGCCTGGACGGTACGGGGCCGGTCGCTCACGGCTGATGACTCCTCTCGTTTTCGATACGGGCACGGTCCCCGCCGGGAAACACTTGATGCACCACATCGGTTTGAGTTCGTCAGGCGGCTCTTTGTCGGCAATGCAGGTGACGCCGCATTCGCTCATCCCGAGCCACATGCGCCCTCTGTACAGGAGCAAGAGGAGCCGCAGGGGAACCTTGTGCATGACTGCTTCGCGGCGAAATGCGAACGGCCAGAGTGCAGGGCACACCTTGTAAGAGGACGCAGGAGAGATGTCCCCGGACACGTCAGGCTGCTTTTAGGCCGGCGAGAACCTGGCCCCTGTCGTGCTCGAACATTTCAGCCAGACTGCCCTGCGCGGTAAGAGGAACCGGCAGCCTGCGCATCGAGCACAGGGGAGGCTCCCCCAACCGACTCTCAGCCCAACATGCGAGCAGATACCCGGACCGGGCCAGCTCGGCCAGGCCCAGGACCGCCGTGCCATCGGCGGTCTTCTCCCCGTAGGCGCGATCGACCATGCGACTGGGAGACAGCCCCCGAACGTTGCAGTACAACGTGAATCGGACGACCGTCGAAGCGCGAGTTCCGAACTCGTGTGAGGCGGTGGCCCCCGTGCCCATCGCAGGAGCCGAGCCGCTCCAGCTGAACCCCCGGCCTTCGCGTACCGAACGCAACATCCTGCCGAGGACATTGCGGAACTTCGCATCGGCCTTCGCGGCGCGGTCCAGACCGCCGTCAGTATTCGGCGCGGCAGACTCGTGTGCAATGTCGGTTTGTGCTGGCCTGTCACTGTTGTTCATGATGCCCTCCGGGTGTGCTGGCTTCGCCCGTGAACGCGGTGAGGCCAGCGAACCGACCGGGGTCGGCGATGCCGCCCCTCCCGCCCGCCCTGGACGAGGACCAGAACGGCCCGCTGCTGCTCGCACTGTCGCGCACGGGACCGTTCAACGATTCGGACGCACGCCGCGCACCTGGCACCGGGGGCCGAAATGGCAAGCGAGCATGCCAATTGGCGACCGCAGACGGCGACAAGAGGGACTCCGCGCTCGTGCGCAGCCTGAAACGCCTCATCGGTAATCTCGTGCTGCAGGCCGTCCCGCCCACAGGTATAGGGCGTGGTCCACAGGCGTTGAACTGGTCCGGCCATTCCGGACACCTCTCAATCGGGGTGGAACGCGGTGGAGGCAACTGGTCGGGGTCAGCCGCCTCCACCGCGGCTATGGGGCGGCAGGCGGGCGAGGGTGCCCGGGCGTTCTGCTGCGGGGCAGAAGGTGCACGCCGTCGGGCTCGACCTCGCCCGTCCGCCGCCGATATCCCCTGGGACGCTCGCGCCGTCGATTACCGACGCCCCGGGGTGGCTGCAATGCCTCAAGAGAGACCGGCAGGCCTTGACCTCACGAGATTTCCGCTAGGTTGCGAGGATGCATTGGCTAGGCCTCCTCGGAACACGCGGCGCGTCGATGGGGCCGCTGCTTGCCTGCCCGGGAGATCTCGCAAAGGCCTAGTAGAGCGCGACTCGAAAGCTGGGCGTTCCGAGACAGGCAAGAATGACGGGAATCTCCAGCGAGACGGCGGTAGTACACGGTCCGGCGATCGCGATTCTTGTGCGTTCTCGGATGAACTCCCCCAGCACACGCGGCGCTCGGCAACAACCCCCGCCGACGTATCGACGACTACTGTGCACTGCATGTCGCGCACCGCCGCCAACGCCGAGCTGAGTTCCCAGGCAGCTTCCGTATTCATCCGTTCAACCCCCTCAAAAAGCGGCTATCGGCGCGTCCGCGTTTGACTCCAGAATCGGCAAAGCGGGAAGCGAACATTGTCGGATGCCGATTGATGCTCACGTCCGTTTGCAACGTGTCGCACCGCTTACTGCGCGTCATCCGGCGAACACGTGAACCGTAGACATGCGCATGTGCGTGAATCAAGCGTGAACGACGCACGTGCGGGAAGTGCGGTGCAAATGCGGTACCGCCAGCGGTCACCCGTTCAGGGCCGCGCACGGTTCGCGAGTGCCTCCGCCGGGCCGATCCGTTGATCAGCTCGGACGTTCTATGCAGGTCAGGGACCCGAGTCGGGGAGCGAAGGCGGGTTCGCTAACCTCAGGTAGTCGAACGTGCGGCGCTCGGCCGAGCAGCAGCGCCGGACGAGCACTCTTGGCGAGTCCGCGCACGTGCGCGGACTGTATGCTCAGCACATGGCGACTTCCACCCGCACAACCCGTGAACTTGGAAGCCTGCTGCGCAGTGCCCGAAAGGCATCCGGCAAGAAGGTCGATGAAGTCGCCACGCATGTCGATCAGGCTCCGTCCAGCGTCAGCCGATACGAACTTGGGGAATTGAAGACGTCCTGGCCCATGATCAAGACGATCCTCGAATTCGTGGGAGTCTCCGCCGGAGATCCGGTGATGGAGGATGCGTGGGGCCTCTACCAGGCGGCGAAGAACGAGCCTAAGCCGGTCAGCCTGCCTAAGGGCGCGTCGGCTGCTTTTCGGCGACTGGTGCACGAGACCGGTGACGCGACAGGGCTCCGGGAAATCGCAACGACGTTGATCCCCGGCATGATGCAAGACGAGCGGTACATGATGGCCCTAGCGCAGGCCCTTGGAGACCCGACCCGGCGCGCGATAGCGGTCCGGAAGCAGCGACAAGTGCGACTTGACCACCAGTGTCGGAAACCCCTCTGGTACCACGCAGTTCTGGACGAAATCTGTCTGACGCGCGTCGTGGGCGAGCCTTCAGTCATGCTGGCTCAACTCGAACACCTCGACAGGCTCGCGCAGCAGCCGAACGTGACACTCCAGGTCGTGCCCAAGGAAGCCGGCGACTACGGTGCGGCGACCGGAGGACTCACGCTCGTTGACTATGAACCGGGCGTGCCGTCGTGGGTGTACTTCGAGTACCAGGCAGGAGCCAGCGTGGTGGACAACCCAGACGATGTGCAACGCTTCGCGAAGGTCTTCGACAATGCCGCGGGTCTCTCGCGTGAAACGGGTGAACTGCAGTGGAAAGGACCCGCATTGTCGCCGGATGAGACGGCTTCCTTTATCCGCCAACAGATCGGGGTGCTGACGAGCGATGCGTGATCTTGACAGCGAGGCTCGGCTTGAGTGGTTCACGAGCACCTACTCCGGCAACGACCTGGAAAAAACGAACTGCGTGGAAGTAGCCTTCGGAGAAGCAAAGGTGTTCCTGCGCGACAGCAAAGACCCAAAGGGCGGCATGCTGGCCATTCCCTGGGACAACTGGCCAGGTCTGCTCGCTGCGATCCGACAGAAGGCGGACGGAGACGGTTGACCCTCCGGCCGCCGACGCGGCACGCCGCGCCGCCTAGGACGAGCTTGGAACTGTCCAGCGTCGGTGGCCGCGGCAGCAGCTGTTCGAGCCTGAACTTCGGCTGTGGTTCGTGGTGTGCAATACGCCCGATGCAAGCCAACCGCGGCCGCACGCCAGAACCAGATCTCTGCGGGAGAAGACATGATTAAATCGGTAGTCTTCGACGTCGGCGAGACGTTGCTCGATGACACGCGCGAGTTCGGTGCTTGGGCGGACTGGCTTGGCGTCCCCCGGCACACATTCTCTGCCATCCTCGGAGCAGTCACCGCTGCTGGCCGGAACAACGCCGAGACATTCCAGGTGCTGCGCCCTGGCTTCGACCTGGAAGGCGAACGACAACGGCGCGAAGACGCAGGCGTCGGCGAGGAGATCCACGAGAGTGACCTCTACCCGGATGTGCGCCAGACTTTTGAGTCTCTGCGCCGACATGGCCTGTGGGTAGGGGTGGCCGGAAATCAGACCGTGAAGGCCGCGGAGCTGCTCCGATCGCTGCAACTGCCGGTCGACGCGATCGCAACCTCAGGGGAATGGGGCATCGCGAAGCCAGATCAAGCGTTCTTCAAGCAAGTCATCGACTTCGCACCCGGCGATCCCAGCGAGATCGTGTATGTCGGAGACCATCGGGATAATGACATCGCACCCGCTCGCGCAGCAGGACTCCTTCCTGCGCTCATCCGTCGGGGACCGTGGGGTTACCTGTGGGCCAGTGACCCGGTAGTGGTTCGTGACGCCGAATGGGTGATCGACAATCTCATGGAACTGCCAGACTTGCTCACCACACCGAAGACATAGCTAACGAGTTCCGCCGCTTTCCACGAGAGCTTGCAGCGGCAGTACTTTGTCACGGAGTTCGAGAAGGCCTTTGCTGGGTGAGCCAGTGTTCGTCTCCCAGAGCGTTCGGACGATCGAGTTGACGTGCGGATGCTCTCGCACGTGTTCAGGCGCGATCTGGGAGGCCGTAAGCAGAGCGGAAATCGCGTTGTCGTTACGCCCCGCCAGGTGTCGGACGCGGCCGAGTTCGATGTAGAAATGCGAACGCCGCTCTGCCGGAAGGCTGGTCGGCGGTCGCCACCGTCCGGCCGTACGCATGGCGGCACCGACGTCGCCGAGTTCCGCGTCGAGGGAAAGCTGGTGGATCCGCGCTGACGCAGGGCCAAACACTGTTCCCTGGTGGACGCCCTCATTGACCTTGCAGGCGAACTGCTGTGCTTCGGCGATGTGGTCTCTCGCGCGCACCGCATCGCCGCCGCGAGCCGCCAAAACTGCCGCCCGCATGTGCAGCGCGCCATAAGTTGCAGCGGCTGTTGCACTGTCGGCTGTGCGGATCTGCGCGCCAGCTGCTTCTAGCGCGCGTCTCCCCGTGGCGTAGTCGAGGGTCGCGAAGAACGTCTCGCCGCGCACGTACGCGCAGCTGGCGACGAGCAGTTCGTCTTCGGCGTCGACCGCTGCGTCGGACATAAGATCGATGATCCGCGCCGAGAGGTCGTAGTAGCCGTACTTGTCGGCAATGGCGTCCGCCGCACGGTATGCGTTGACAAGCAATCGTGCACAGGTCCCTCGATGTTCGCGTGGAGAGTTCGCGATCGCTCGGTGCAGCTCCGCCAGCACGGCGGGAGCATCGGCGGCTAGAGCAAAATAGTCCGACTGGAGCCTCTGGCCGACGAGCCTCGCGACGCGCTGCCGCAGATGTTCAAACGACCCCACCGGCCCGTCTTCGGGAAAGTCGCGGGCGGCAAGGACGCGCCGCAGAGCTGGAATACACGCGTGAACAGCGCCTGCAGAAGTGCGGCGTTCCGGCGACGGAGAGGTAAAGAACTGGTCGAGCGCATCGAGCGGGACATCCAAGATTCGAGCCAACCCGTAGCGGTGCGTCGCGCGAGGCAACGATTCGCCAAGTTCCCAGCGCTGGACAGTGGTCCACGAGACTCTGAGGGCACGAGCAAGAGACTTCTGGGAGAAACCGCGTCGCTCCCGCAAATCGCGCAACTGCGAACGTGGTGGTTGGGTAGCCATCTGAGCCGTCCTCCCCCGTTCGGGTTTACGCCGTCGACCGCAGGTCACGGCTGGATAGTGGACCCGTGGATAACAGCAGCGGAACCATCATACGGGCAGGATGGCAAAGTTCGCTCCGGATGTGCGACCCCGTCGCGTGCGCGAATCGGGTTCGCGGAGCTGGATCGTTTGCTCTGCGTGTCGCCAGGCGAACACCACCAGTTCATTGCATGCCCTGCGAAGAACCGTAGTTGCGACCGCGGTAGCAATACCGAACTGTGCGCGCTGAGCCGCGTCCGAACGTATGGGCCTTGTGGTGGTTCCCCTCGTCCCAAAGCCGCGCAGCGTGACTGCCCGCCTTCGTCGGTGTCGTGGCGGGGTGGCAAGCTTGCCAAGCGCCGACGAGCGCAGCCCTGCCGGGCTCGGACACGAGAGGCACTACGCGTGAATTCAGGCCATTCCGGAAGTGAATGCACCGTTCGCATGCTGGTGACCGGCGGCGGTACCGGTGGCCACACGTATCCGGCGCTCACCGCGGTCCGCACAGCCCAGGCACGCCTGGAATCAGGGCACGGTGCCGTCCAAGTGGTGTGGGTCGGAACTTCTGACGGGCTGGAAGCGCGCGTCGCCGGGAACGAGCATATTCCGTTTGTCCCGGTTGTTGCGGGCAAGGTTCGGCGCGCGCGGAACCCGTTGAAGATGGTTTCGTGGGCCAATATCAAGGACATGGCGAAGGTTCCGGTCGGGATTGTGCAGTCGGTCCGTGCGGTCGCCGCGTTCAAGCCTGACGTGGTGCTGGCAACCGGCGGCTACGTGTCGGTTCCGGTGAGCCTGGCCGCGTGGGTATGCCGGCGTCCGCTGGTCTTGCACGAGCAGACGGTGCGGCTGGGGCTCGCCAATCGCCTCCTGGCACGGATCGCGACGGTCATGGCGGTCTCGTCGGCCTCGACGTTGCCGTTGTTGCCGGGCCGGGCGCGCGGGCGGGCTGTGGTGACTGGGAACCCTGTCCGGCCGGAAGTGTTCGGCGGGTGCGCGCAGAAGGCCGCGCCTGCGCTGGGCTCGCCGAAGTTCGATGCGTCGCTGCCGACGGTATACGTGACCGGCGGTGCGCAAGGCGCCGCGCAGATCAACGGGCTCGTCGCCGAGATTCTGCCGTGGCTGCTGGAACGGGCGAACGTGATTCACCAGTGCGGGCCAGGTGCCGTGGATCGGATGCGCGACGCCGTCGGTGCCGTGCCGGACGAACTTGCGGCGCGCTATCTGCCGGTCGGGTTCGTGGGTCGGGAGCTGCCGGATGTGTTCGCGTTGGCCGATGTGGTGGTTTCGCGCAGCGGTGCCGGCACGATCGCGGAGCTGACCGCGCTGGGGCTTCCCTCGGTGCTCGTTCCCCTCGCGTCGTCGGCTGGCGGCGAGCAAGCCCACAACGCTCGGGTGCTGGCGGGTGCGGGTGCGGCGAGCGCGTTACTGGACGAGGCCAGTCCCGCGGCCCTGCGCGACGCGCTCGAACCGTTGCTGGCCAACCCAACTAAGCGTGCTGCGATGGCCGAGAAGGCTCTGGAACAGGGTCGGCCGGATGCGGCGGACCGGCTCGTCGGCATCCTCTTCGACGTCGCTGCGGCCGGTCGTCGCTGACCCCGCTGCGGGGTCAAGGATCGGCCCGGCTGGTTCGGGGGCGCTGCTGTGGGTCGAATGATGCGCGGGTCCAGTCGGATCGTTCACCGAGCAGGTGGTTGTCGCGGCTGTAGTGCGTGGTCGCGAGTGCTGGGTCCTGCGGCCGCGGGGTGATCCGGTCGAGGCGGGGCAGGGTGTCGGTGAGCAGTCTGCGGCCGTGGCCGATGGCGCGCTGCCACACGTCGCGGACTTCGTCGACGTCCGGCCAGATCGAGAACAGAGTTTCGCCGAGGATCGCGCCGGAGTCGATCCCGTTGTCGACTACGTGGACGGTGATCCCGGCGAGGTGGTCGCCGTTGCGCAGTGCCCAGTTGACGGGCCGTACGCCACGGTGCTGGGGAAGCCGTCCGGGATGGCAGTTGACGATCATCGGTGTCGCAGCGACGAGGTCAGTGCCGATGATTTTGTCGTACAGGACGCTGACGACGAGATCGCAGCGGCCGGGTTCCAGCTCCCGCCAGTCCCCGGACGCGATGACGCGGGCCTGCGGCCAGCGGGCGAAGACGGTGTCGGTGAGGCTTATGTCCCAGTCCGGTTCGGGACGGACGGGGACGACGGTGTCGAGAACTGTGTCGGGGAGCTGGACCAGTGTTTCGCAGGCGTGGACGGCGAGGGTGCCTTTGCCGAGGACGGCGACGCGGCGGGTCACCGTGCTCCCGCTTCCTGCCCGGCCGCTGCCGTGCTGCCGGTAGGCTCAGTGCGGAGCGCGGCGGCGAGCGCATCAGCCACCCGGGTGATGTCGTCGTCGGTGAGGTCGGGGTGGAACGGCAGGCTCAGGATCTCGTCGGCGAGGGTTTCGGTTGCGGGCAAAGGGCTTGACCACGCGGAGAAGGCGGGCTGGCGGTGGTTGGGCGGGTAGTGCACCCCGGCTTGTATCCCGTCAGCGTGGAGACGGGCGTGGACGGTGTCGCGATGCGGAGCGGGCACGCGGACGACGCAGTTGAACGGCACCGAGCGGGCCACGTCGAGGTCGACCAGACTCACGTCGGGGATCCCGGCCAGCGCGGCGGCGTAGCTGCGCCACAGCCGCTGGCGGCGGGAGGCGATCTCGGGGAATCCGGCCAACTGGGCCCGGCCGATCGCGGCATGGAGCGTGGACAGGTGGCAGCGGAAGCCGGCCTCGTGCACCTGGTAGCCCACGGTGCGGACGCGTTCCTCGCGGACCGCGCCCATGCCGAGGAGCCGGACTCGGCGCAGCCGCTGCGCTTCGTCGGGAGTCCGGGGAACGATGGCGCCGCCGTCGCCGCAGGTGAGCGATTTGATTGCGTCGAAGCTGAAACAGGTGAGCGCGCCAGTGGTGCCGACGCGACGGCCGTCGGGATGCGCAGAGCCGAAGGCGTGCGCCGCGTCCTCGACTACGACGATCCCCCTGGCAGCAAGGTCGGCGGCGATCGGCGCGAGGTCGACGGCGCGTCCGCCGTAGAGCACGGGCATAACCGCGCGGGTCGTCGGAGTGAGCGCGGCACGGACATGGTCGGCGGTGACGCAGAGCGTGGCGGGGTCGACGTCGGCGAAACGCGGGGCGGCGCCGGTGGCGAGGATGGCCTGCACGCTGGCGCAGAAGGTCAGCGAGGGCACGACCACCTCGTCGCCGGGGCCGACACCCGCAGCCAGCAGCGCCAGGTGCAGGGCCGCGGTGCCGGTCGCAACAGCGACGACGTCCTCGACGCCGAGGAACGCGGCGAGTTCGCGTTCGAACTGCTCCGTTTCCGCGCCGTGCCCGTACTGGCCGGTTTCGAGCACGCGGGCGATCGCTGCCAGTTCGGTCCCGTGCAGGTATGGGCGCGCGTTGGCCGCAAGGCCGCTTGGACTATTCACGACGGTCATGCCGGTGCTCCCTCGAATTCGGCGGCGTGCTGCGAGATTTCGGATCGCAGCGCGAGGCGTTCGGGGTGGGTGCGGTACCAGTCGATCGTGTCCGCCAGGCCTTCGGGAAAGTCGCGGATCGGGGCGAAGCCCAGGTTCGCGATCTTGTCCCAGGTCATGCTGTAGCGGATGTCGTTGGCAGGCCGGTCAGGAATGTGGGTAATCGCGTCCGCGCTGCTGCCGGTGGCCTTGAGCAGGAGCCGCGTCAAGGCGAGGGTCGTCAGGTCGGTGCCGCCCGCGATGTTGTAGGTCTCGCCGGGCGTGCCCTTGCGCAGAACGATGTCGATGGCGCGGCAGTTGTCCGCGACGTGCAGCCAGTTGCGCACGTGGCGGCCGTCGCCGTGCAGGGTCACCGGCTGCCCGGCCAGCAGCAGGGCGAGGAACCGCGGGATCAGTTTTTCCGGATGCTGGCGCGGTCCGTAGTTGTTCGAACTACGCGTGATACACACCGGAACCCCCTGCGAGATGTAGTAGGAGAAAGCGAGGAGATCGCTGCAGGCTTTGCTTGACGCGTAGGGCACTGTCGGGCGCAGCGGCGCGTCCTCGGCAGCCGATCCGGTCGGCAACGGCCCGTAGACCTCGTCGGTGGAGACGTGGACCAACTTGGCCACATCGGTGCGCATGGCGACGTCGAGCAATGCTTGGGTGCCCATGACGTTGGTGCGCACGGATTGCGCGACGTCGCGCAGCGAGCGGTCGACGTGGGATTCCGCAGCCAGGTGGACTACCCAGTCGTGGCCGGGCAGGACTGCGGACACGAGGTCGTGGTTGCGCAGATCGCCGTGGACGAACCGGAGCTTGCCCGATTGTTCCGCGTCGGCGAGGTTGCGGCGGTCTCCGGCGTAGGTAAGCGCGTCGAGCACGGTGACCTGCTCGACGTCCGCGCTGGCGATGAGCCGGTCCGTCAGGTGCGAGCCGATGAACCCGGCGCCACCGGTGACGAAAACCTTGTGCATGGTGTTCCCCTTATCGGACTAGGCGATGGACAGATCGGGCAGACATGCTGATCAGCTGGCGTGGGCAGGGCCGCTGCCGTTCAACGGCAGGCACTCGCCGTAGTCGGGCAGCAGTCCGGCTGCGCGCGCATGGGACGCGGTGGGCGCGGCGGCGTCCTTCGCCGACAGCATCGGCATGACGTCGGAGGGCCAGGGGATCGCGAGCGCGGGGTCGAGCGGGTGGACCGGATGCTCGTCTCCCTCGCGGTGCGGTCGTGACAGCAGATATAGGACTGTCGAGCGTTCGGCTAGAGACAGGAAAGCGTGTCCGAGCCCAGGTGCGATGTACAGCGCGGTCCGGTTGTCCTCGTTGAGGTGCTCGATATGAAAGCGGCCGAATGTCGGCGACCCCAGGCGCAGGTCCACGACGACGTCCAGCACCTCGCCGCGCAGACAGGACACGAGCTTCGCCGGACCGTCCACTGTGGTCACGCGAATCCCGCGGAGGACCGACCGGCGCGATATCGAGCAGATCGCCTGCTGTACGGACCAGGACATGCCAGTGCCTGCACCAAACAGTCCACTATGGAACAACTCGTGCAGCGAGCCGCGGTCGTCGTCGAACGACCCGGGCACGACCTTCCACGCGCCAGCGATAGGCAAAGGATCGGTCCGTGACTCCATTCCGTTTCCTCCCAGAATCGAGCAAGCGGTGCCTGATGGCCCAGAATCAGTTGTGATGCCCTGAGGCATGAAGCCGTCCTGCCATGCCGCGGCCGGACACGCGTGCGCTTCAAGTCCAGACAGCATCGCCCAGCACCGCGGACGCGGCAATGTCATTGAATTCGCGGTTTAGGCCACCTGTTTGTGCATTCGTTGTTCACCTAGGCTGAGGAAACAGCAGGCAGCGCACCCGCGGAACGTTGGCACGGTGAACAAAAACCGGGCAGGAACTTCTCCGACGCACACCGGTGGTCGCAACTGACGTCCAACCACTCCGTTCGCGTCGAAGTCGCCTCTTTTTGCCCAACCGGAAGGGCGAAAGCCGTAACCTGCTTCCTGGGCGGGAAGGCAGGACATGATGCCGGGGAACAGACGCGGAAAGAAGCGAGCAGGGCGCGATACGACAGCCGCCAACCCGCCCGCGTCCCCACTGCGCCGGGCGCGGCTGTCATTGCCGGCCACGTTGGCACAAGTCTGCGAGAAGCTGGACAGCCGGGCCAAAGGGGGCTCATCAGGTGTCACCGCTGGCATGTTGTCCGGATGGGAACGCGGAGTGCGCGTCACCAGCATCAAGTACCGCAAGATGCTGTCCGATTTCTACGGCTCTCCTCCGGAGGTGCTGTTCGCGCACCAGGACACCCAGCTCACAACGTCGTCGGAGCAACCACGCCTGCTGATCGGACACCACGACCTGCGCGATGCGATGGCCGACGTGGTTCGCAACGCCCGCCGGTACCTGGCCGTAGTCGGCTCGCGGTCCCGGGACGCGACCTATCTGGAAACCATCCACAGCGCGCTGACCGCGGAGCCCGAACTGGTGCACTACCGGGTGCTGTTCGGGCCGCCGCGCCATCAGGTTCTCAAGGACCACCTTCTGGACCTGCTGCAGGTCCGCGACCCGCACGACCGCAGCCTGGGGCTGAAAACCTTGCACATCGGCATCGTCGAAGACGATCCCGGCAGCCCGGAACGGTTCTTCTGCGCCTCAGAGTCCCGCGCTGTAGTGCCAATCCCCTCGCTGACCTCGTCCGAGGCGTTCGACTCCGGGATGCAGTTCGAAGCAGGCGTGGCCGAACGCCTGATCGACCACGCCCGGCAGCTTTACGCCGGAGCGCGGAAAGTGGAGACCGCTGCTGCTCTGCGCAGCCTCCCGGCCGTGCCAAGCTAGAGGTCGGCAGCGACGCCCGAGCGTGGCCGAGGGGAGGTGCCGACCGTGGACTCGATCGACGTCGGCGATGAGCGCGATGTGCAGGCCGCAGCGAGAGAAGACTTCGAGTCGGTGGTGGCCCTCACTCGTGAGCTGGTCGCCATTCCCAGCCGGGGCGGCATCGACCCGTACGACCCGGCGCTGGACCAGCTCAGCGCATGGCTGCGCGAGCGAGGACTGCCGGTCTCCGTCCTCACAGACAAGACCGGTGCTGTCGTCGGACTGGTATGCGAGATCGCAGGCACTCACCCCGGCCCTCGATGGGTGCTCGACGCCTGCCTGGACACCGCAGGCTTTGGCGACGAGGACGCCTGGACTCATCCACCGACCTCCGCGGTCGTCCAGGACGGGTGGCTTCATGGCCGAGGCAGCGCCGACTCCAAATCCGGTGCGGTGATCTTCAGTCACATCGTGGCACGGGTAGCGGCGGTGACGGAACGCCTGCACGGCATCCTGGTCCTGCTCATCGATGTCGATGAGCACACCGGAGGCTTCGGCGGTGCCAAAAGGTATTTCGAGGGCGCGGACGCTCCGGATGACGTCGCCGGGGTCATGATCGGTTACCCCGGCATCGACAAGCTGGTCGTCGGCGGCCGCGGGGTGTACCGGGCCCGACTCCATGTGCACGGACAGGCGTCGCACTCCGGCGGGAGCAAGAGCAGTCCCAGCGCCATCGAGAAGGCCGCGCATCTGGTGCAGCGTCTCTCGTCCGCGCAGCTGCCCGAAGGCGCTGTCGAGGGGTTCCCGCTACCCGGCAAGCTCACTGTGACAGCCATCGAAGGCGGGCAGGGCTTCTCAGCCACGCCCGACCTGTGCATCCTCAACGTCGATGTCCGCACTACCCCGCGGTTCACCGGCGACATCGCGGACGAACTGCTGCATCGACTTGTCGCGCAGGTGGATGACGAGTGGCCGCAGACACGTCCCACGCTGATCCAGGTCGACACGCACTGGCCCGCCTACGCGCTGGGCCACGACTCGCGGATTCGCTCGGCGATCCTGAACGCCGCCGCGGTGTACGGCGTCGAGATCGCGGACAAGGTGGCCGGGCCGAGCAACATCGGTAACTACCTGGCAGGTCTGGGCATCCCGGCCACTGCGGGCTTCGGCGTGGCCTACGTCGGGTTGCACGGGGCAAACGAAAGGATCCAGCTGGACACGATTCCCACGGTTCAGGCGATCTACCACGCGGCCGTTTTGGCGTTGCTCGACGCCGGACCGCCCGCGCCAAGCATGGCGGCCAAGCCGGGCCCCAGGTGCTGATCAAGGTTCTACTGCTGCACCAGTGGGCGAGGCATGCGCACGTGATCGCCGGGATTCGCGCCACGTTCGAGGTCAGGTCCGGCTCGCCGGGCTGAACGATTATCCACACCACCCGCTATCCCACGGAACGCAGACCAACAGGGCTGCGCTGGATCAGCACAACGCTGCGCAGGGGCACCGTGGTTGCGGTGCCCCTGCGCAGAACATGCGTTGCCAGCGGCGCATACGGCCAAGGTGAACCGCGCTCAGGCACGCGCAGCGGCGTACTCCGCCTCGATCCTGGCTTTGAGTTCAGCGGCGCGTTCCGGCGTGCAGCTCTGGCCGGGTGCGTCGATGTCGCACTGCAGCTTGATCAGGCGGGAGCGGATGGCACCGGCAGTGCGGCCGTGCTGTTCGGCGAGCTGGTCGTGCAGGGATTCCGGTGCCGTCCTGGAGTCGGCAGCGAGCCATTGTTCGCGCAGTTCGGCTTCCAAGTCAGGCGTCCAGGAGGCGTGCGACCGAGCTGGTCCGCCAGGTCGGGGCGGCAGTACTCGTCGGGCGGGCACAGCGGTGGTTTCGGGCAGCAGCGGCCAGGCGGTGGCGGCGGCTCGGGCGTCTGAGATTTGATGTTGTAGTCGTTCGATCCGCGCGGTGTCGCCGTGAGGCAGGCGGCCGAGACGGTATTCGAGGTCGTTGGCGCGCGCTCTTTGCTGCTCGCGGAACCATTTGGCTTGCTGGTTGTGCAGGGTGTGCGGAGCAAGCCGGCCGATTCGTTCCGGCTCTGCTGTGGCTAGCCGCCATGCGAGCCGGGCGGCGGCAACGGCGTCGTCGGCGCTGGTGTGGGCCTGGTCAAGCCGGACTTTGTAGTGGTGGCAGAGGTTCGCGAGGGTGCGTTTGTCCGTCCGTTTCGGATGCAGGTGGCGGTCGATGCAGATGGGGTCCACGACGGGGCCGGACAGGTCGAGTCCGCGGCAGTGGTGGCGGCGAAGCTCGGCGTCGAGCATGGTCAGGTCGAAGGGTGCGTTGAAGGCGATGAGCGGAACGGCGGCGGTCCAGAGCCGAGCCAGATGGCTGCTGACTTCTTCGACGACCTCCGCAGTGGGCCGGCCGTGGGTGCGCGCATAGTCCGTCGTGATGCCGTGCAGAGCGGTGGCGTCGGCGGGGATGTCGACGCCGGGGTCAGCGAGCCAGTTCCTGGTTTCGATCTGCGGTTTTCCACCTGTTCGGCTGGGCGTGATCGTGACGATGGACGCGGTGACGAGGCGGTCGCGACGCGGGTCGACGTCGGTGGATTCCAGGTCGAGCGCGAGTAATTGGCCATCTGCCCATAACTCTTCGGGGTTAGTCATGCGCGCATCGTAAGAACAGGGTCCGACAATTCTTGGCGATCGCACCGCCAACGCCGCTGGCCTTCCTCTGCTGCTCCGTCCGATGTCCTACTCGTTCCTCCTCCAGATGCCACTATCCTGCCGACAACGGTTAGTGATCTCCGGCGTCGGGATCAGCGTTGAGGGGGGATCAGCGTGGCAGCGGACCTTGAACAGCTCGGCCCGATCGGCTTCCAGGATCTCGCAGGCGCGCTCTGCGTCGCGTCCTTCGGTCCTGGCATCCAGGTGATGGGATCGGGCCGAGATGGCGGCCGAGACCTGTATCACCGGGGACCGCTCGTCTGGAAGGGAAATGACGGCCACCCCAACGAGGAGTGGGACGGATACACCGTCTTCCAGGTCAAGCACAAAAAAGGCTTGGAGGTTCAACCTGCGGACAACGCACGCTGGCTGCAAGGGCAGATCCGCAGCGAACTGAAGAAATGGGCAGACCCGGCTTCGGGCCGCGATTCAATTCCGGACTATCTGGTGTTCATCACCAACGTCCCGCTCACCCCGACGCCCGGTTCAGGAGGACACGACCAGACTCTCAAGGATATCGACAACTACATCAACAGCCTGAACGATGACACCCGTGATGTGGGCAGCGGTGACGACCGCCAGGCCAGGTACCGGCGCCTCTCACGCATTCGCAAGTTCCGGATTTGGGACGCGAACCAGATCCAGACCCTGCTCGACGTCAACGCGGGTGTCAGGCTTGCCTTCCCGGGCTTCTTCACGGCTGCTGACGCGTTCGCGCACATGTCCGAACTCACCGGGTACGTGTCGAAAAACCAGCTGGAGCCGGCGCTTCGGGCCCACGCTCGCACCACTCTCATGGGCGAAAGCTCCGTCTATTTCGACGAAGCCGGCAGCGGCGACGTCACCGGCATGTCGTTGCATGACGTCGTGATCGATCTGCCGATCACGTTGCCGGACGATCCTGCCTCCAGCAGCGTGATCCGGTACGTCCTCGATCGCGGCGAACGCATGCTCAAGCCCACGCTCACCATGTTCAAAGGCCCTCGCCACCTGGTCATCGCTGGTGCCCCGGGCAATGGGAAGACCACGATCTCCAAGTTCCTCGCACAGGCATATCGCGCCGCGTCGCTGGTCGACGGTGACAACCTCAGCTCCGAGCACCGACAGGTCATTGCCGGGACCGAAACCGCGTTGGGACGGTTTCAGCGGGCGCTGCCTCGACATCCTCGGTGGGCTATGCGGATCGACCTGGCCCAGTACGCGGAGGATCATGGTTTTAGCGACGACTCCACGCTGATCGGCTACATCGCCGAGAAGGTCTCCGGCCGGTCCGGTCTGGGCAACATCCGCGGGTCCGCGTTGTGGTGGTGGCTGCAACGCTGGCCTTCGTTCTTGATTTTGGACGGCCTGGACGAAGTCACCGAACCCAAGGTGCGCAAGTGGGTCATCGAGCGCGTCGTCGAGTTCGTGACCGATGCCGAGGGCGACGACTGCGACGTGTTCGTCGTCATGACCACACGGCCGATGGGCTACGTGGAGAACATCGCACCGACGCAATTCGAACGCGTAGACCTGGACTACCTGTCCGCTGAAGAAGCAATCCGCTACGGCGAGCTGGCAACTCGTGCCCGGTTGCGAGCGGACCTTGACCGTACCGACCGGATTGTCCGCCAGCTGAAGATCGCCGCTCACGACGACTCGCTCCAGTTGCTGCTGCGCACTCCGCTCCAAGTCCTGATCATGACCATCATTGTCGGGAACGCCGGCCACCTCGCCCCTGATCGTTACAGCTTGTTCTGGGGCTACTACGACACCGTGTTCAGGCGGGAACGCGAAAAAACCACGAGCGTACGATCGATCCTGCAGAACTACGGTCTTCACATCCAGCGGTTGCACGAACAAGTCGGCTTCGAACTGCAGACACGCAGCGAAGCCGCCGATCGCTCCTTTGCCGCCCTCACCCGCCAGGAACTACACGGCATCACCTGGCAAATCCTGCATGACGCCGGCTTCCGACCGTCCGATGTGGACGCCGAGCTGCTGGACAAGATCCTCACCACCGCCACCCACCGGTTGGTGCTGATCGTTCCGCGAGGCGACGAAGGCTACGGCTTCGATGTGCGGTCGCTCCAGGAACTCATGGCAGCCCGCTACCTCACGACCGGCACCGACGACGCCGTACTTGCACGCCTACGCGTCTCGGCAGCCAGCCCGCACTGGCGCAACACGGTCATCTTCGCGGCGGGACACTGGTTTTCCGAACCGCAGGACCACAGGCATCAGGCCATCGTTGCACTCGTGGAGACTATCGATGACGATGCCAGCCAACGTCTCGGCAGCATCGTGCCTGTCGGCCCGCGTCTTGCTCTGGATCTCATCGACGACGGGATGGCACGTGCCTGGCCGCGGTCGCGAGACCGGCTTGTCCGCCACGCTCTCCAGGTCCTGCACGAACCATGTCCGCAGGACCTGACCGCGATCGCGCGAGCCCTGATCCGCATCGCTGACACTGGCGACGAACAGCAAAGAGAGGTCGAGGACGGTTTGCGCGACGCGTTGGCTGCCTCGATCACCGCTCGCGACACCACCCTGGCCCTACAGGACCTGGTACCCAATGTCGTCAAGGAGATCGGAGCACGCGCACGTCTCAACGGGCTCGCCATCGTGCGTTCCCGCTCTGACGCCGATCCCCTGGCTCCACCACTTGACGGCTGGGACGACTTCGAGGCCGAGATCGAGACCGCTCCGGTAGCCGATTCCGTGCTCGCGATCATCCGGACTGCCGCTAATACGGTGCTGTCCTTCAAGGACGGCGCTGTTCAAGTAATCGACGTATCGTCCGTCATCGCGGTTTTGGCTGACGCTGACGGGTCAGCAATCTTTGAAACTGCATTGCAGCACGTCGTACCACACGAACCGGCTCTGGCCACTGAGTTGCGCGACAATGTGCTGCCTGCTGTCCATCGCGCAGCTATCGGAGACCGACTCCGGCACCCCCGCTTGGACTGAGCCGACGGTTGTTCGCGAAGACCACCTTCCGGCACGGAGGCGTCGGACTCGACCCATCGCCCGTTCGTGTCCGCGCTGTGGCTGGCTACGGTCGTTGACGTGATCGAAACCGAAGCTGATGCTCGCCACAAGCTCAGTGCGCTGGAACTCATCGCGGAGTGCGTCGCGCGACTGCGGATGACCGATCCCACGGACACGCGGGCTTCGCTTCTGGCAGCGTGGCACGGGTTTGGCACTGCCGAGGCCGCAGGTCGCATGCTGCGCGAGGACAACGACGAGGACGCCGTGCTCGGGCGCAACGCAACGCCGGTCTTCGAGGCCGTCGCCGTGTTGTTGCGGCGGGCACCGTCGATGCCCTACATCGACTTCGTGATGGAGAGCGTCAGCGGCCTGGCCCCTGAGGGCTACAGGCAGACGGACGACAGGGACCAGTTCGACGATTCAAACTTCGTGACCGACCTGTCAGCGGCGGGACAGGTCCGCCGTGGCATTCTTGCGCTCGCGCTCGAACTGAACACGCTGCTGCCTGAAGCCGCCGAGAACGCCGCAGCGCCGGACGATCGCCTCGCGTGCGAGCACGGCACAAGGTTGGCCTTTGAACTGTCGAACTGTTGGGAGGGCAAGCTCGGCTCCTATCTGAACGGCGGACGGGATCTGATCGGCGACCGTCAGACGCGGTCAGCAGCCGCGAAACCCAAGCAGGGCAAGAAGAAGCGCAAGCCGAAGCGGAAATGATCTGAGCATGTTGCAGACAGATCGGGTCGTGCTGGTCGACCTGGAGAACGTGGTGGGGTTTCGGCCCAAGCGACAAACCTTGCGCACCCGGATGACGGCGCTGCTCGATGCCGCCCGACCTTGGCACCACGCCGTCGCTGCTTACGCCTGCATCGATGACGCCGACGATGCCACCGCCTCGACGCTGGCTGCGCTCGGCGTCGCGCCCCTGCGCGTCACGCCCGGACCCGACGCCGCAGAACTCGCCTTGCTCGCGCACGCGCGGCGCATGCAGGCCGACGGCTGCGCCCGCTTCACGGTCTGCTCCGGAGATCACGCCTTCGCCGTCCTCGGCGAGGCCGACGCCTCAACTCTCGAAGTCCTTGTCTGGCAAGGACAGCCGGTCGCCGCTGGCCTCACTGCAGCCGCTGACCACGTTCGCCGGCTCCCGCGACTGGGCGACGGCGGCATCCTGGTTCGGCCCGACAACACCGGCAGCCCCGGACGCGGCATGCAGGAGCGTGCCACAGCACGCTCGAGGCGACGGCCTCTGGTGCCGTTGGGCGGTCTCGTCACCGGCTTTGCCACCGGTATCGGTATCGCCCTCGGTGCACGGCTCGGCAGCGCGCTCTGGCCCGGCACTGCCGTCAGGGAGCGCTGCGACCCGCGTTAGCGCCAGGTGACAAGTGACCAAGGGCCGTCGATCCACAGCTGTATCTCAGCGATGGGTGCGCGCGGGGCGAGCCACAGCCTCCAGTGTCCGTATCCGAGGCACCGATCACCGGAGCGCACGCCGGTGAAGGTGCCGACGTTCTTCGACCGGACGACGATGCGCAGGCGACGCCGTTCTCTTGCGTGGTCGAGGTCGCCCTCGTGTTCGTCGCGGAACTGGTGGGTGTTGCCGGAGTGTGCAGTACTGATATCGCGGACGGTGCCGTAGACCGCGAGGGGATGCCGAGTCTGCGGTGGCCGTTCGAGGTGGGCGGCGATCGCGGCGGACTCGGTCGTGTGGCGGCAGAAATTGGTTCCACCGCTGCTTCTTCCCGGCGTAGCGAGCGCGGAATCGGCGGGCTGCGTCGGAATCGTCGTCGAACTCGCGCAAGAGCCCTGCTCGATCGTCGCGACGACATTCTTCCGCACCGCGATGAGGCGGGATTCCACGCTGCACGAACGCGCAGCCCCGCTCGCGCTGCCGCCCGCGACCGAGTCCACGTGACCACGTGTCGTCAGCCGGCGCCAATACAGTGGCCGCGATGACCACCGCCACGGCAACTCCGGACCCGTCCCGCGGCAGCGACATCCTGACCGTGGTCGCCCGCCACGTCGTGCTGAGCGAACACGCTCCCGGCCGCTGGTACGGCCACTGCCCCTTCTGCACGTCCACGACCTTCCAGGTCCGTCCGGTCCACGGCACGTACCACTGCTTCAGGTGCGGCGAAGGCGGCACGGCGGCCACGTTCGCCGCCCGAATCCAACGCGATTGACATGCCTTCAGCGGGAAGAACTCGGCAGCGGATGAACCCGATGGACACCGCCGGCACCGAGCACTGGTGGTACGCCGCGCATAGAGAGGACGTGCTGGCCTACAGCGTGCTGGCACGGACAGAGCCCGGCCAGGTGTACGAATTTCCGTACAGGCTGTGCTACCTTGACTTTCGAAGGTGTACGAATTTCGTACACCTTGACATCGAGGAAGGAACGATCATGCCTCTGCCCACCTGGAACGGACAGCCAGCCGAGCACCAAGACATACCGAAGATTCAGCCGGACGCGTTCGAAACCTTGCGTGCGGCCATGGCCGGCCCATCCGTTCATAGGCTCACCAGCGACCAACTGCTGCATCTGGTGGAGGCGGCGAGCCATCTGGAGCTGATGATCGAGTGGACGCGACTCACCGCGATCCCGGCGGCTCGTGCCGGAGGCGCCTCGTGGGCTCAGCTTGGCGCGGCGATGGGGGTCAGCCGCTCCACCGCACAGTATCGCTACGAGAGGGCCGCCAAAGAATGGGCGGACGACTAGGCAGCGCAGCCGCGATGACCCAACACTCGTCCGCATGGTTTTGTCGGCGAGATGCGATCGCGTTTCTTCGTAGCAACCGACCGCACCCGCCTTGGTGGGGGAGGCTTGTGTTCGCGAGGCCCGACCGCGCTCGATCCCCGGCTCGCAAGACGGACGATCCGCCACTCGGCGCTCCTTGCGGACCTCGGCTGCTGCGAAGGAGCACGTCCCGTTTGCCAGCTTTGCAGTATCACCACGTTGCCGGCCGGTGGACCAAGTAACGGCAGATGATCCGCCGGGAGAACGTGTTCCGGATTCACCGTGCGGACCGATCATGGAGACGGCAACCGAACGTCCGCTATTGCCGACGAGCGGATGCCTGCCGTGAGCGAGTTCTGTCAGTTCGCCGTGCGCCATCAGGGTGATGCGAGTGTGCTGGGCCGTGCTGCTTGACGTGATGGCAGGAGACTCAGGTGGCGTGACCGACAGGCAGAGCGTGGGGAACGCGATTCGCGGCGACGTGATCGGCTCCGTAGTTCAAGCGGGCAGTATCCAGCAAGTCGTTGTGTCACCGGTGAGGCAGGAGGCGTTGCCGGTACCGCGGCAGTTGCCCGCGGGCCTGCGGGATTTCACCGGTCGGGACGATCTGCTCGCTGCGCTGGACGCGCTCCTGCCGGATCCGGAGCGTTCTGCGGGCGCAGCGGCGGTTGTCGTGGTGGACGGCGTCGGCGGTGGCGGGAAAACCGCTGTGGTCGTGCAGTGGGCTCATCGGGTTCAGGACTGGTTCCTGGACGGGACGTTGTTCGTCAATCTGCGTGGATACGGGCCGAGTGCACCGCTGGCGCCGGGAATCGTTCTCGCGTCCTTTCTGTCCGCGCTCGGTGTGCCCGAGGCACAGATCCCGGCGGACCTCGACGCGCAGGCCGGGCTGTACCGGTCGATGCTCGCCGGGCGGCGGGTGCTGGTTGTGCTGGACAACGCCGGCGACGCCGAGCAGGTGCGGCCGTTGCTGCCGGGCACGTCCGGGTGCATGGCGGTGGTGACCAGCCGCGCTGGTCTCACCGACCTGGTCGTCGCGGTGGCGGCGCACCGGGTGAGCCTCGACCTGTTCACCGCAGCCGAGTCCCGGGGTTTGCTGCGCGACATCGTCGGACCTGTCCGGGCTGACGCTGAGCCCGCCGCGCTTGCCGAGCTGGTCCGGCTGTGCGGCGGGCTGCCGCTGGCGGTGCGGGTCGCCGGAGCCCGCGCCGCCGCCCGTCCCCGGTACGCCCTCGCCGACATCGCCGCCGACATCAGCGAGGAACAGGCCTCCGTTCCCGGGACCGTGTCCGGCGCTGAGGGAGTGGTCGGCGGTGCCGTGCGCCCGGTATTCGACTGGTCCTACGCCCGGCTGCCGCCCGAGCAGGCCCGGGTGTTGCGGAGGTTGGGCGGGCATCCGGGCTCGGAATTCGGGGTGGACGCGGCCGCCGCGCTGACCGGACTCGAGCCGGTGGGCGTCTACCGGTGCCTGGAGGCACTGGCCGAGCTGCATCTGGTCGAACCCGCGGGCCGCAAGCGGTACCGGATGCACGACCTGCTTCACGCCTACGCCGCCTATCGGGCCGAAATCGACGACACGTCCGAGGACCGCCGCGACGCGGCAGAGCGGGTACTGGCCTGGTATGCCCGCACTGCCTGGCACGCTGACCGGCTGTCGATGCCTTCCCTGCCAGAGGTCGCCCTGGACGAGATCGGCGCGGTGGAGCCGGAGATCGTGTTCGCCGACCGGGCCGCCGCGGCGGCATGGCTGCACGCCGAGTGCGCCGCCCTGGTCGCCGCCGTCCGCGGCGCGGCCGCTGCGGGGTTGGATGTGCCGGCGATGACGCTGGCGGTGGCGTGCCGGTTCATGCCTGTACGAGGTGCTGCGTGGGCCGCGGCGTATCTGGAGGTCATCGAGGCGGGTGTGGCGTGCGCGGTCGCGTCGGGCAATCAGGGTGTCGAGGCTCGGCTGCTGAGCTTGCGGGCGGGCGCGTTGCGGCGGCTCGGCCGTCTGGAGGAAGCGGAAGCGGCGATCGAGCGCACGCTGGTCCTGGCCGAGCAGATCAACGACCTCGCCTGCCTGGTGTCCGGTCTGTCGGGCCTGGGCCGGATCCGCCGTGAACAGGGGCGATGGCAGGAAGCACAAGAGTGCTACCAGCGGTCGGCGGCAGTGGCCCGGCAGTCGGGGCGGGTGCGGTCGGAAGCTGTGGCACTGTGCAATCTCAGCTGGCTCAGCGTCCAGCTGGGCGAGTTCGAGCGCGCGCTCGGCTACGCCGAGCAGGGCCTGGCACTGCGCCGGCAAGCGGAGGATCCGGTCGGAGAGGCCGGTGCGCTGATCGACATGGCGCGGGCCTGCCAGGGCCTGGGCAGGCATGGCACCGCCGTGGACTTGTGCGGGCAGGCGATCGCCGCCTGCCAGGCGCTGGGGCACACGGGAGTGGACCTGGCGAACGCGTTCCTGACCCTGGCCTCGTCGCGGGAGGCCCTCGGCGAGCTTCCCGCTGCGGTGCACGCTTTGGGTGAGGCGGTCGCTGTGCTGACGGCGCTGGAGGATCCTCGTACCGCGCAGACCCGGGCACGGCTGGCCGCGCTGGAAGCCGACATCGCCGCCTGTTCTCGCCCCTGACCGGCGGGCGGCCAGGGGCGGGAGCAGGCGGATCAGGCGGTCGCGGCGTGCGGACCGCAGGCCGGGCAGCCTGGCCGGGGCTCCTCGAGCGTCGACACTGCGTATCCGTCGAGGGAGACGAGGCTGAACGCGTATTCGCGGTTGGGCGTCAGAGCGGGGACACCGGTGACCATGCTCATCGCGGTGTGCGCGGCCAGGTTTCCCGACACCCCGGCCGACACCGCGTTGCTCGCCTGAACGTCCGTCCGTGCCGTCACCGGCGCTGCCACGAATTGCAGGGGTTCCGCCTCGACGCGGTGTTCTCCTTCCGCGGTTTCGATGCACTCGTAGCAGGGGCCGGCACCGGGTCGGTAGAGGCCGTAGTTGATCTGGGGGCCGTGGTAGCCGGCGTGGACCCAGGCGGTGCCCGTCGCGTGGCAGGCGCGGTTGGTCCAGGTCCGGATCTCCGCCGGCCGGTCTGCGGCCAGGACGACGACGTCGAACCGGGCTGCCAGGGCGAGCAGGTCCGCTGTGCCGGTGATGGCGAGAGCCTGGCCGGTGATCTGGATGTCGGAGTTGCGTGCCCGCAGCTCCCGCACCGCCGCCTCGACTTTCGGGCGGCCGAGGTCGTGTTCGGTGAACAGGATCTGCCGGCCGAGGTTGGACAGTTCGACCACGTCTGGTTCCACCAAGTGCAGCTCCCCGACGCCAGACAGTGCCAGGTTCACCGCCGCGGTGCAGCCGGTGCCTCCGGTCCCGATGACGACGACGCGGGCTTGGCGTAGCAGCAGCTGGGTGTCCCAGCTGGACCGGTGTTCGACCCGGGTCATCCACCACCACAGTTCCCGGTTCCGGCCGTAGCGTTCCTGCTCCCGGGCCGACAGTCCCGGTGGCGGGGTCTCGGCGGCGTCCTCGACATAGCCGGCCCCGGCGAGCACTTCCAGGTCGTGCGCGACTTCGGCGGCGATGCTGTCGGCGGTTCTGGCGGGGAAACGGCGGACCAGCTCGGCGATGATCTGGTCCACCGTCCTCGTGCCGTCGAGGGTGCCCAGCAGCGCCCACACCCAGCCGTCCCGGTCCCGGATGGTCATCCCGATCCCGGGGATGCGACCGCCGATGCGGATGCGACCGTCACCGAGCCG
Source organism: Amycolatopsis sp. NPDC059235 (assembly GCF_042754125.1). Classification (NCBI taxonomy): domain Bacteria; kingdom Bacillati; phylum Actinomycetota; class Actinomycetes; order Pseudonocardiales; family Pseudonocardiaceae; genus Amycolatopsis; species Amycolatopsis sp. NPDC059235. Next base: position 95,197 of record NZ_JBHZAG010000001.1, on the reverse strand, counting down.
CACCGGCCGGTGCTTGACCTTGATTCTCGGGCGATACATGACACCCTCCTCGATTCATCGTCGAAGCCCGAACCCGGTCACGATTCGTCGTCGTCGCTGTCGCAGAACGTCATCCGCCGCTCGAACTCGAGAAACTCGATCACCGCCACCGCCTCCCTTCCCCGATCAGGGAGACGGCGCCGAGGCGCCTGCCGGCCCTGGCCGCGAGGCCCAGGCAGTGCGGCTGGTGCGGACTGCCAGGGTCCGGCAGGTGGTGGCCGTTGGCGCTCATCGTGCCGATCTCCGTCTCCGCTCCTGCTGGTCGAGGAGCTGCACCGAGCATCCGGCGACCCGGCGGACGGCACCTAGGACGGAAGTGCCGACGCGGCCCGGACACCCTGCCGACCGATCAGGTGAAACCGGCACCCGTTGCTCCAGCAGAGCCTCGTCATCGCCCGGAAGGCTGGACGCCGGCACGTCAGATCACGGTCGGTCGACGGAGACCTGACCGCATCGGGGTGGTGGTTGTTCGCAGCAGGGTGGAGGGCGAGGGAATCGATCCGCCCGGACCAGGAAAGCCGGGCAAACTGACGGTCATGCACCCGAGGGGGAGAGCAGAGATCAGTCTTCTGGGGCCGGTAGGAATCCGCACCGGCGACGGCGACCTCGCGATCCCGTCGAAGTCGGCCGTGGTGCGCCTGCTGGCGGTGCTCGCCCTCGACGCGGGCAAGCCGGTCGGCGAAACAGTCCTGCTCGACCAGGTCTGGCGCGACGACGGCAGGGCCGAACCAGGACCGGGGACGTTGCGGCGCAACATCGACTGGCTCCGCGACGACCTCGTCGCCGCCGGCGGCAGCCGTGACTGGGTGCGATGGAACCACGCGGCCAAGAGCTGGACCCTGGCAGTGAAACCCAGCACGGTGGACTACCACCGCTTCCTCGACGAGATCACCCTCGCCTGCGACGACGCCGACTGGGACAGACTGCAGCGGACATTGGCGCTCAAGCAAGGCAAGCCACTGTCCAATGTAGACAGCCGATGGGCCGACGACGCCCGCCGCGAACTCGGCCGGCACCGTCACGCAGCGGTGAAATCCCTGTTTGCCCACTTGCTGGAGGAGTGTCGCTACGACGACCTGATCACCTTGCTCGGGCCCTGCGAGGACGACATCGTCCACAGCGAGGAACTGCTGATGCAGGGCGCCGAAGCCCTGGCCGCGGCCGGACGTCACGCCGAGGTCGATGCGTGGGCGGCCCGCATCGACGACCGCACCCGCGACGAGACGGGCGTGGGACGCTCCGCCGCGACGGACGCCCGGTTGCGGGCTTTGATCGCCGACCCGCCCGGACCGGCCGTCCGCCCCGCGGCTCCGGAAGCACTGGCCCTGCCCCGCGACATCGCCGACTTCACCGGCCGCGAACCAGAACTCGCCGTGCTGCTCGCGGCGGTCGAGAACGCCGCCGACGGCGGCGCCACGACCATCGCCATCCACGCTATCGACGGCATGCCCGGCGTCGGCAAGACCACCCTGGGCAACCACGCCGCCCACCGGCTCGCGCCCAGCTTCCCCGACGGCCGGCTGCTGCTCCCGCTGCACGGCCACACCCCCGGCCAGAAACCGGTGCCCCCGTTCGACGCGCTGCACTCCCTGCTCACCGCCCTGGGCGTGCACGCCCAGGTGCTGAGCAGCCACACGAGCGTGGAGCAGCGGGCACGGCTGTGGCGCGCCCTGGCCGCCGACCGCAGGATGCTGCTGATCCTCGACGACGCCGCCACCTGCGACCAGGTCGAGCCCCTGCTGCCCGGGACGCCGGGCAGCCTGGTGATCATCACCAGCCGCAACCGGCTCCCCGAACTCGACGACGTCCTCCCCGTCTCCCTCGACATCGTCTCCCCCGACGTGGGTGCGCTGATGCTGCTGCGCCGGGCCCGCCGCACCCCGGACAACACCCGCGCCGACCAAGTCGCCCGCGTCGTCGAACTGTGCGGCTGCCTGCCGATCGCCATCGCGGTCGCTGCGTCCCAGCTGCGCACCCACCCCTCCTGGAGCGTGCGCTACCTCGCCGACCAGCTCGCCGACGCCTACGACCGCCTCGACGAACTACAGGCCGGCGAACGGTCCGTGCGCGCGGTGTTCGACACCTCCGTGCAGGACCTGTCCGACGAGCAGCGGGACCTGTTCACCCTGCTCGGCGTGCACCACGGCCCCGACATCGACCCCCATGCCACCGCCGCCCTCGCCGACACCACCCCCGCCAGGGCCCGCCACCTGCTGCGGGCCCTGCACGCCCGCAACCTCGTCCAGGAAACCGCTCCCGACCGCTACCGCCTGCACGACCTGCTCCGCGTCTACGCCCAAGGCCGCGCCGCCCACCTCGACCCCGACCACCGCCACGAGGCCACGACCAGAGTCCTGGACTACTACCTGCACACCGCCCACACCGCCATCAGTTATCTCCCGGCCTACCGCACCCCCGGCAACCCCAGCGCTCCGGCGCTGCCCCGGCGTCCGCGGCCCATCACCAGCGCCGACGGCGCGATGGCCTGGCTGGACACCGAACTCCCGGTCCTGGTCACCGCGATCGACCACACCCACCACACCCACCCCGCTCACACCCCGCGGCTGTCCGCCACCCTGCACCCCTACTTCCGCGTGGCCGGACAGTGGCACCATGCCCACACCGTCCACCAGACCGCGGTCACCGTCGCCACCCGAACCAACGACCGCCCCGCCCAGGCCACCGCCCTCACCGACCTCGGCACCGCGCATCGGCTCCGGGGTGATCCGGGGGCGGCGATGGAGGCCCTGACCCGCGCACTACAGCTGTACACCGACCTCGGTGACCGGCGGGGGCAGGCCGCCGCCCTCACCGAACTCGGCTCCGTGTATCGGCTGCGGGGTGACCTGCGAGGTGATCTGGGGGCGGCGGTGGACGCGCTGACCCGCGCACTACAGCTGTACACCGGTGTCGGTGACCGGCGGGGGCAGGGCCATGCCCTCACCAACCTCGGCTCCGTGTATCGGCTGCGGGGTGATCCGGGGGCGGCGGTGGACGCGCTGACCCGCGCACTACAGCTGTACACCGGTGTCGGTGACCGGCGGGGGCAGGGCCATGCCCTCGCCGAACTTGGCGCCGTGTATCGGTGGCGGGGTGACCTAGGGGCGGCGGTAGACGCGCTGACCCGCGCACTACAGCTGTTCACTGACCTCGGTTACCGGCTGGGGCAGGGCAACGCCCTCACCAACCTCGGCTACGTGTATCAGCGGCGTGGTGATCCGGGGGCCGCAGCAGACGCGCTGACCCGCGCACTACAGCTGCACACTGACCTAGGTGACCGGTTGGGGCAGGGCAACGCCCTCACAGACCTCGGCTCCGTGTATCGGCTGCGGGGTGACCTAGGGGCGGCGGTAGACGCGCTGACCCGCGCACTACAGCTCTACGCCGACCCCAGCAACCTGCAAGGGCAGGCCAATGCGCATCTGCAGATCGGCATCGCCTACCAGCTGCAACGCAAACACGACCTAGCCGCCACCCACCTCACCCACGCACTACGCCTGTTCACCCGGGTCGAAGACACCGACGGCCAAGCCGAAACCCACAACGCACTCGGCGACCTCACCCTCGACCACCCCGACACAGGCGACCCGCACACCCACTTCACCACCGCACTCGCACTCGCCCTCGACTGCGGCACCACACTCCACGAAGCCAACGCACTCGTCGGCCAAGCCCGGTGTCTCCAACGCACCGGAGACACCGGGCGAGCGGTCATCCTGCTACGACAGGCACTTGCCATGCACCGCGAGATCCACGCTCCCGAAGCAGCCCGCACCGCCGACCTGCTCCGCGCACTCGACCCCGACAACCAGCCCTGACACCACAACAATCCAGGTTGTCCCGCCGATACACCTGATAGCTGCACGTCGAGACGAAAAACGCATGCTCTCGTCAGCCCACCCCGGTACAAGCACCGACAGCCCCCACCCGAACCGCACATGGCCCTAAATGAATGGCTACAGCTCAGTGTCCCCGACGACAACATTCGGCCAACCGTTAGAACACAGAGAGATGCTGCCGCTGGACTGGTGCCTGGTCGAATAGCACGCCCCGCTGAGACCGAGCCTTACGCGAGCTTGCGCTTGACCTGTCGACATGACGGCATCAGCCGGGCGCGCCCATTCCACTGGCGACGGCACGGAGGTACCGTCTATTCAGCATCTCCACGAAGTCAGCGCTGCAGGTCAGCTCGGCGATTTCATGAGTAGTGATCACAAGGACTCTGATGCGGCGTGCTGACGCCTGGATGAGCAGGGAGTGCGCGTAAGTGAAATCGCGCGGATCACCAGTGATCCCCCGGGCAGCGATCATCAGTCCAACCTCGACGCTACGGTTGGCGAGGGTGTTAATGAAGTAGCCGAGCGTGCTGCTGTCGACCGGTTTGCTCCAATCCTTGCACTCGACCAGGAACGTGGGTGGCAGGAGGGTCGGGCCGTCTGAGGCTTGCCAATTCCCCACAGCGACGTCGACCTGCTCGCTGCCGAAGGCGCTGATGACATTGGGCTCAGCGAGGCATCCTGGCGTGGACTCGAATAGGTAGACGATCAACTTCTCGTACGCCTTGCCCTGCGCATCGGTGTCTAGTGCCGATGCAGCTGCGTTCAAATGCTGACGGACAGCCGCTGGGTCGAGGGTCATTTCAGACTCCGTGCACGGCCCGGTTGCGAGCGCGGACCAGCATCTCGCCTAGCGGCATGTATTCAAGTTCGGACAGCAATTCATCGATGGATAGCGCGAGAACGAATGGGATAGTTCGAAACTTGTTTGCGCTCGTCGCTAGACCGTCGTATACAAGGAGGCCGAAGCTAACACGGCCGACCTTCATGTTGGCCAGTAGCTGTTGTTCGGCGTTACGGAGGTCGGCTTCCGTGAATCGCCGCAATTTGACCTCTACAATGATCGCTCCCAGGACACTTTCCGTCCCCGGTATGTAAGCCACCGCGTCTGCATCTCGGCGAGGCTCCGACGACAACTCGACTTCGGCCGCCACAACTGCCCCTGCACTTGACAGGACGTCGTAGACGAGCTGCAGCAACTGCCACCCCCGGATCGACACCATTCCTCCGCCCGATGACCTGGGCCTTTGCGGAGGGTTGCGGATCGCTTCTAAGCGCGCCCGGAAGCCAGCTAGCGACGATGGCTCCAGCGCAGCTGGAGGGGTCGGCCGCTGGGCAGCGTCGCTGGCTGCTATTGACAGCATGAACATCCGGATATGCAGCCGAAGCGCGTCCACATTGTTGGCCAGTGCCCTCACGACGGTCGCGCCAGCCAATGCCGGCGGAGGTGCATCTGGAGGCTCGACGACCACTAAGATCGGAATCTCGCGGCCGACGACGACTCCGATCTCGATGAAGACAGCCGCCAAACCCTCTGCGGTCCCGGCCGATTGCGATGGCAGCACAGCCACAGCGCAATCGGCGAGATCAGCCGGCGCTTGAGCCAAGATGACGCCGGCACCCAGCTCCGACGTGGAGAGAACTTCGACCCCCTGATCCACCAACACGCCCGACAGCACGTCCACATTCACGCTGTTGGGTGCAATCAGGAGGCAACGCATCGGCCAACCATATCCCAAGGCGACACAGCACAGACGCGCCAAGGGGGGCCGCACCTGCCGATCACCCCGACTGCGCGGAAAGCATCCGGTCATGCCGCATAGCGCTCCTACGGGAGTACGTCTTCACCGATGGACAGAGCGATAACCTGTTCCGCTTCTGCGCTGCCGTCGGTGACCCCGCCACTGACACCGTGGTGGTCCCCAACGAGGCAAGCAGCGGGCAGCACGTGCGGGACGACGCCGAGGCCGGGTGACTCGGACGGGCATCGAACGGCGGCCAGGTTTGATCGCGAGGAACGCCATGGCGCGGTTGAAACTGAGCGACATTGATCATGATAGGTGATCAGCATGTGCGGTCGGAATCCACGAATAAGTGCGGTCAAAACTCGCGGACACAATCATCCGCATTAATCCCATTCGCGGAGCCCCATTGCCGAGCGCTTCCACCAGGCTGACATATCGAAAACGCCCACCTCAGCAAGGAATGCCAGCGTTGCTGTGTGGTTGCCAGTATTCTCGGCCGACGTCGGTGAGAGCGTAGGACCAGGCTGTGGAATCTTCGATGTAGCCGAATTCTTTTGGGCCGAGGCGTCTGGCTGCGACACGACTGATGTCTACTTTCGGCAATCCGGGTGGTCGCGCGCTGGCGACGCGAGCGAGTGCTTCGTGCAGCCAGGGAGGTAACGGAGCGGGTCCGGTGTCTCTCGGTGGCCGGTTGATGCGGACGGCTTGTCGCCCGGCCGGGGTCAGCCGGAGTTGGGTTTGGCGGACGGGGCCACCGACGCCATCGATGGTGACGTCCCGGATTTCGAGCAGGCCGCGTCGGGTGAGGGCGGCCAGGGTGGAACCGCTGCCCGCGCTATGGATGCCTTGGGCTTTGAGCGCTTGCTGGGCGGAGGTGAGCGAGGCATGGGCATGGCGCGTGGCGTAGGGAATCCAGCGCCACTGGTCGGCGGACTGGCGGGGAAGTCCTTGGTGCCAGCGGCGGCGTTGGTCGCGTTCGGCTTGCTGGTCGAGTTCGAACACGATGTCGAGGTATTGCTGCTGTCGGGCGTTGAGCCCTCCGGACCTCGCCCGGGGCCGCGCAGCGCCGCCTTCGACGGACGGACGGCCCTGCTGCGGCGGGTCGGCGGATCGGTCACTCATCGGCGGCCTGGCAGCGCGCGACTTGGTCCGGCGGCAGGATATAGCCGTCTACTTTGGATGCGAGGTGCAGCACGATGGGCAGAATCAACGGTTCGGCGTAATGCCGGGCCGCGTAGCGTTGCTGGTGCGCGAGTGCGGCCCACGAGCGCGTGTTGTCGTCGGGCTGCTGGGCCGCGACAAGGATTTCCAGCAGGCGCGGGTTCCACACCTTCTTCGTGATCTCATTCACCCAGCCCCATTCCTCTTCGCCGACACGGCGATAGTGCGGCGAGATTCGGCTTCCTTGCGGAGAACCGGGTCCGGCAGTGTTCGGCTTGTCCGGGGTGCTGAGGAACCTCCGCGGATTGCGAGGATCGTCCCAGAGGCTTGAGCCGTGGCCGACGAGATCGGGGTCAGTCTCGAGGCAGGTGTAGTGCTGGCTGGTTTCGCTGCGCAGGTTGGTGCGCAAGCGGAGGTGCCGGATGCCTTTGCGGTCGTGGAGCGGGATCGGGCTGTCGGGGTCGAAAGCGAGAGTGTCTTCCTGAAGGTGACCGTCTGCGATGCCGGGGCAGGCCGGGCGGATGTTCTGGGCCAGCGTGAGCAGCGCGGTGTCGGTGCCATCGCCAGCTTCGGCGACGACGGTGGTGAAGAACTCGCGAACCCGTTCATGAGTGAACACGCGGTCGGTGTCCCAGCTGCCCAAGGCGAGCAACCCCTCGCGGTAGGGCACCCACCGGTCGCAGTTGGGGAGCCGGAGCCGGGCGAAGGGTTCATCCGGAAGCCAGCCGACGGCCAATGGGAGCACGGCACGGTCCTGGCCGTTGCGGCGCACAACCCACAACCCGACGGTCGCGACCTTGTTCAACGGGTTGTCCGCGGTACCGGTAGTGCTCATAGGCTCAAGAAGCCCGGTCTGGCGGATGAACAGGTCCGCCACAGTCTTGCGGGCGCGTTCGGTGCGGCCGGACTCGGTTTCGCGGCCGTCCCCTCTGCCGAGCGGTTTGGGCGGGGTGATGTTCTTGGTCAGCGCTCCGCAAGCCGCCGCAGCGGCTTTCACGGGTTTCTTCGGGTCGTGCTCGGGCGTGGGGAACGCGTCGGGGCCGCGCATCTCGATGATCGCGAATCGCGCGCGAATGTCCTCGGTCGGCGCGAACTGGGCGCGGGCGAGGTCGCGCCGTGGCGCTGCTGCTTGTGCGATGCGGTCTTTGGTATTGCGGATGGAGGAGTCGATCGGCAGATCGGCTGCCAGCTCGCCGACCGGTGCGACCCGGATGGTCACGTCCAGTTCGGGTCGCGGCCTGTGGAACTCGTATTCCAGGTTGGGGTCCTGGGCGTCGAGGACCGACGACGGGAAAGTCAGGTCGAGGGCTTCTTCCAGCGCGAGCAGGACCGCTTTGCGGATGACGGCAGTGTCGTAGCGCAGGTCAAGGTGGATGGCGGGCGCAGTGGCGGCTGCCAGCGCCCGGTGGTCGATTGCGCGGAATTCGTCGGCGTCCGGGCGATGACGGGTCTTGACGTTGATGCGGTGGTATGGCTCGACTTTGGTGGCGAAGTCGCAGAGGGCGGGGTACAGGTGGCGGAAGATCTGCCAGCGGTCGTGTGCGGAGACACCGTCGCCGACGGAGTGTTTGCATTTGTCGCCGAGCCCGTACCGGAATACGACTCCGGCGATCGGAGGGATCGGCTTGTTGTGCCGGTCCACGCCGAGTTCGAGGAATGCGCGGGGGTTCTTGGCGAGTTCGGTCACCTCGGGCAAATCAGTGGTGGAGGTGAGACGCGCCAAGGTCGGGGCGAGGTCGTCGTTCCAGACCATGCGCCCGGTCTTCGTGCCTCGCGGGCCAGGTTGCCACCTCATGGAGGCGATCCCGATTGGGCTGGTGACGTCGCCCCAGGGCGAGCCGGTGAACAGGTGCACGCCGATGGTCCGGGTCGCGTCGAACACGTTGGTGCGGGCCCAGCGTCGCATGCCGAGATGCACGTGCACGTAGGAGTGGGGGTCGAGCGGGATGGTGCGCAACGAGAGCCGTGCCGTGTAGGACCAGTAGTAGCTGGTGCCACGTCCGGTGATGTAGGGGGTCGGAACGGAGATCAGTTCGGCGCCATCCCGGTTGGCGGTCCGGCGCCAGTTGGAGACGCCGTCCCGGATGGTCTCGCCGTCGTGGTTGGCGTGGCTGTGTTCGACGGCCCACCCGCTGCCCAGCAGATGCGTGGCCAGCATGTGCGGCACCATCGTGTACGCGCCGTCCGGGATGGGTTTGCCAGGGCCGATGTCCAGGTCGTAATCCTGAAAACTGATGTCGTCGGAGTGGAAACCAGCGGTGACCGCAGCCAGCGCATCAAGATCGACGACAGGCTTGCGGCCACGCTGGATCGCCTTGGTGTTGCGATGGTGGGCAGCAGCGAGCAGGCCGCCGCGCACGAACTCGACCAATAGCCCAATGTCGGGCTGGGCCGGCTGTTCCTGGGGTGCATAGGCGAGCCAGGCACGATCGCAGTGTCCTCGTCCATCGTGGGTCAGGACGCGCGGCATGAGGGCGGCGATGGCGTTGTTGACCGCCCAGAGCGGGATCGCCCGCGGTTGGCCGTCGACGGTGTACCCGTCATCGTCCTCGTCTGGAACCTGGAACACCTTGCGCCGCAGGTCCGCCGCCCACCTCGCAGGAAAGGAGCAGGCCCGGTAGCGGGCGAGCGGGTGGCCGACGAGGTCGGCGAGCTTCAATGAGAGCGGTTGGAGACGGTTATAAGTCACCACGGTATTTCTCCAGCAGGGTGTGTAGTGCGTGATGCAAGGGCTCGTAGAGTGCTTGGGCGACTGCGGCATCGGGACCGTTGAAGGCGTCGTCTAGAGCGCGGTACATGCCCAGCAGCGGGCTGTCTTTCTCGCGCGGGGCGAAGGCACCGTCACAGAAGTAGACGTGTGCGGTGGCACCGCCGCGGAGCATGCGCCCGATGATCTGGTTGAGCGGGGCGATGTTGGTCCAGTCCATCGCTCTGCGTTCGGCCGAGTCGTGGGCGGTCAGCGAGTAGCGCAGGGTGTCGTACAGCTCGTCCATCCACGCTCGCCGGGCCAGGCGCAGAAACAAGTCCGCACGCTCGCCCAACGACGCGGTGGCGGGGCCGGCGGTGGGCAGGTTGTGCTGGATCTCGTCGACCGCGCGGTGGTGCATGCGTTCGACGTGATAGCTCATGTCCTCCGGATGCAGGTGCGGGCGAACGAGATACAGGGTGGCACCGAGCGCGGCGACGTGGGCGTCGTTGAGGATGTTGTGCCCGCGTTCGATCGCCAACTGCGGGGCGATGAGGATCCACACTTTCTGGTGCTGGGCGAGGCTGTGGATGTTGTTGCGGGCGATGGTGCCCGAGGTCCAGAAGTGCGTGCAGGAGTCGTCATCAGGGACCATCTGCAGAATCTGCTCGCTCCATTCCGGGCGGAGGGCGACCAGTTCCCGCAGGACATCCTCGGCTTCCCGGTAACTGCCGACCAGCAGCAGCAACCGTTGCCGATCCGCTGGCAATGTGTCGCGGATGTTCTCCAATGTGCTCGGTTGGGGGCCGCGCAACCCGTCCCGGGCTCGCGCGAGTTCTTTGAGGATCATGGCCAGGGCCTGGGTGCGACGGCCGCCGAAGGTGCCCGACACCCGTACGTGCCGACTCTGGTTGTGCTCGCCCGCGACGGAGGTGGGCAGGTAGTCCAGCACGATCCGTTCGCCGAGGGGCACACGGTCGCCTTTGGCTGACCGCAGCACTGCGGCGACGGGGGCTTGGACGTGGTAGCGCGGGGAGGTACCAGCCCAGCTGGTTGCCGACAACAGCAGGGTCGCGGGGCCAGTGTCGGCCGGGCCGTACAGGCCGGGCAGGTTCAGCAGAAGCCATCTGCCCACGCCGGAACAACGGAAGAACGACAGGGTGCCGAGGTTGTCCGGCGCGGAGTCTTCTCGTTCCCGGTATTGGAATCCCAGCAAGTTCCCCATCGGGGAATCAGGCACGACGGGCTGGTATTCAGCTGGCGGGCGGTGCACGAGGTGGGAGGACATGGATTCCATCCCGGTCTCGGTCTCCACCTCCCAGCAGGCGCGGGTCAGCAGATTGAGCTTCTGCGCCAGCAGCGCGACGACGATCGTGACGTGAAACTGGACGGCAAGCCGCTGCAGGGCCTCGCCGTTTTCGCGGACGTCGGGCAAGGATTCGAGCCAGGCCGTCACCTCGCCGGTAATGACGTCCTGGGTGTCGTAACCGCGCGCGGAGACGTCGCGAAGAAACCTGACGCGCGTGTCGGTGCCGAGGTAGCGGTCAGCGGGTTTGGCGATCCACACGCTGAACGTGTCGAGCCACTGCTTATACACCACCTCGTCGGTCACCGTCGGCGCCGCGGGAACCGCATGTCCCGACGACGGCGGTGCGGCTGGTGTCTGACCGGGCGCGGGAGAAGGCCGGCGAGCCGGACGCTCCGCGATTCGGCTGGCGAGCTTTACACCGAGAAGCCACTCGTTGAAGTAGCCGCCGTTGAGCCATTCGCGGACGTAGGGGTGCGCGCCCATCAGGCCCCAGAGCCGGGTGACGAGCTGGCCAGCGGAATCGAGGTGGATCTGCCAGTCCCGGACCGCAGCGCTGGTGAAATGCCGCCCCTGGGTGTTGCGCATGTGCTGCTCGAACAGCGGCCGGATCTCGCTGAGCCACGCTTCGCGGCTCGGGCCGGCCAGCGTCTGGGACGGGCTGAACGCTTGATCCCACTGGATTTGAACCCGGTCAGCCTCGTCGACGAGGAACGCGTCGCTGCGCATCCACGCCAGCTCCAGATACCGTAACGAAATCTCGGATACCTGGCTTGGGACGCGGCTATGGAGCAGGCCCTGCGAAGTGGTTACCCAGATCGGTGCCGTCACCAGTGCCCTCGACGCCTCGTGCCAGCCGCAGCTGCCGAACATCGGGCACGCAACCGTCTTCCGGCTGGGCTCCTCCTCATCTCCGGCATCGTCGTTCCAGACCCGCAGCTTCCGCTCGCACGGGGTGTCGCGCAACGGCAGCGGTGTCGAGAGGTCCAGTAAGCCTTGGGTTGTGCATCCGGTCGACAGCCATCGCATCCGGTCGTCGTCGAGGAGGCCGAAGCCGCGCAGGGAGGGGTCGACCGGGCGATGCAGCTGCTGCAGGTGCCGGCCTCGGTTCGCCACGCCCAGGATGGGCGCGGCGTCAACGCTGTAGCGGGCCAAGTCCTCGACCATCGTCAACACGGCCATGACGTCGCCCAGGACGATGGTGAGGCGATGGCTGGGGCGGCAGCGGGCCGCCCACACCGCGGCGACGGTGATAAGGGTGGTTTTGCCGACCGCAGGCATCCCCACGACGTGGACCAGCTCCCGCAACGGCAGCGCCCGACCGGGTTTGAGTTTGCCGGAGTTGTCCAGCAGCAGCCGGATGTCGTTGATCCGGGCCTCCCACTGGCGGGACTCGCCGCGGAGGCCGTCCGCGGCGTCCATGTCGCGAGCAGTGGCAAGCAGCTTCGCCCACCGCAGGATCAGCTTGTGCCGCTTTCGGGTGAGGCGATGCTGCGGAGGCCGCGGCGGAAGCAGTTCCCGGGGAAACCGGACAGCGCGGCGCCCCCGCGGCAGGGCGTAGTCGGTGTCCGGCTCGGCGAGGTGGTGGTCTCCGGGTTTGTGCGGCGGCCGGTCGCCCAATGCCCGCGCATAAGCGCCGTCTCTGGTGGAGCCTGCGGCCAACTGCCGGAGTACGGGGGCCTGTGCGGTGTCGTCGACGTCGAACATCCGCAGATCTGGGGGCACCTTGGCGTATTCAGCCAGGGCGATGTGCCAGTCGTGCTTGGCTTTGAAGGCGCTGAGCAGCCACCGCAGGCCCGCAGGGAGCGGGCGTTGCCGCAAATGGGGTGGTCGGAAGTCGTAGCCGATCAGCAATGCCCACGCGTCCCTGGCGGCCTCGCCCTGTGCCCACTGGTACAAGGCGTACAGCGCCAGCTCTGCAGCGATCAGCCGGTTCACTTCGTTGTTGGTCAGCCCCGCCGCCGTCGCGGGTTTCGCCAGGACTCGGCGCACCTCTTCGCGCCAGACCAGCCGGTCACGGGCCACAGGTCACCTCACCAGGAACACCTGCATCGGGCGTCTGCTTGATCAATTCTTCGTCGGTGAGCACTTCGATGTGCCGCTGGGCCTGCAACGCCGGGCTGTGTTCCGCGACGATCTCGCAGTATCGCGAGCGGGGCCGGACCCGGTCGGCAGGCACGACGACGCACGCCCTGTCGTAGCGGTACGGATGACCAGACTGCCAGGCAGGAAATCGTTTGATGTTGCGCGCCAACAGGTACGGCTTGCGCCAGTCCTTGACGTCGACCGCCACCGCGAACCCGTTCGGCCACCGAGCGACCAGATCGAGGGCGTCAAGTTCCGGGTACAGCACTACCTTTGCACCGCGGGCAGCCAGAGCCTCGGCCAGCGCGAGCTCCGGGCGCGCGGGCAGCGCGATAGGTTTAACCAGTTCAGGACGGAGGCGGCGTGCACCGTGCGCGGCCACCATCATCGGCGCGGGCACACTGTGGGCGCGCGTGCAACGCCAGGTGAGACACGTCCACCGACGCTTCCCATCCGGCACCATCCACTGCCCGCACGCTGCACAGACCGCCACGTCGGCCAGCATCGTGGCCTCCGGCGGAACCGCCTCGTAGGAGTCATCGATCCACGCGGCCCACTGTGGCACCGCCGGGAACCGGTTCTTCAGCGCCAGCATCTCCGCTGGCGCCACCACGGCGTTGCGAGCGAGGGCGACCCGCCACTCCGCGTACAGCTCATGCCGCCCGAGGGCATCCGCGGCTTCCTTGACCTGCCTCACCAGGATGCTTTCGTGCAGTTCCGCAGCGATGTCGTGCGCGGACACTGCCCATTCCTGGCAGAACTCACTGGCCCTGCCGTCGATCACCAGCAGTTCGCCGTCGACCTGGGCGTCCGCAGTGAACGCCAGTGGCCACGCCCCGAGCCGACGCGTCGAGCACCAGTTCAGAACCAGGTCGCGCACTTCCCGTGGACGATCTTTCGTGCCCGCGCGCAGGCACGCAACGGTGAGGCGATCAAGACCTCGCTGCAGATTTCCGTCGTAGGGCAACTGCCGGTCACGCACACCGCCCCACTCCTGCATGCGCACCAAGCCCGTGCTGATCAAACTCAGCACAATCTCGGATTCACGTTCGACGCTGTCCCGCCTTGATGACGTCAGCATGCCCGCCGTGTAGCTCACCCGAGGCACCGTAGAGGTGGCCACCGACACTTCTGGGGCCAGCAGCAGCCACGACAGACAAGTTCGCACGACTGGGTGGTAATCAAAGACGTTTCGGCGTGTCGAATTGTGATGTCGACCGCTTCGGCGCCGGTCGGTCGGGCCGAAGGTTTTGTCGCGCACGACCGTCGTCATGCGATTGTGGAGCAGGCAGGGAATCTCGGCGACATTCCCGGCTTGGCGCGTGAGCAACGCAGCGTTCAGCCGGCCTTCGCTGTTGCGGCCGATCCGCCATCGAGCAGCCCGCGTCCTGTTCAACGTTGGCGACGCCCCCCACCTCGCCAACTCCGCGGACGCCCCATGGCCCACGCCAGCACCGTTCCGACCACTCACACCTCCGGCTCCACTATCAAAGGCAAGCAGCCGACCGGTCGGATCGCGGCGTCGAACGATGTCGGTGCGATGACAAATCCGACTGCGGCGTAGCGCTCGAGGATTTCGTAGCGACGTCCAGGCCAGGGGAACAAGTCAAGCGCAGCGGCGAGATGACGGCCGCACGCGGCACATGCTGTCATGCTCCTCAGGAACAGTGCATCGCGCGCAGGGTGGAAAGAGGACGAATGGGCCTGCATATTTCGCGGATCGAGGTACGTAACTTCCGCAACTTTCGGCACCTGGTCATCGATGGGTTCCCCTCCCAAGCAGTGATTGTCGGCGAGAACGGAGTCGGCAAGTCGAACCTGATCGAGGCGATCCGTTTGGTGCTTGACCCCTCCCTACCCGACTCCCGGCGCATGCTGCGCGAGGAGGACATCTGGGAGGGGCACCCGACTGGTCTGTCTGGCGGGGCTGAAGTGACCGTGGTGGTAGATCTTCAGGGGTACGACGCCGACGACGACGCCAAGAGCGTCCTGTCCAGCGCCACCGTGGACTACGCGCCCTATACCGCACGGCTAACCTACCGTTTCGCGCCGCTCCCGGAGATCGAGCCTGCTGGCCTCCAGCCATCCGGTCGGCCGCTGACCGCGCAGGACTACGACTTCACTGCGTTCGCTGGCGTCAGCGAGGCCAACGACGTACGCGCCATTCGGCGCGAAGTGGCCCTGCGCGTGCTGCCAGCCTTGAGGGACGCCGAGGGCGACCTGCATAACTGGCGACGCAGCCCTCTGCGGGACCTTCTCGAACGGTTGCCCCTGGACAAGGCCAACCTGCAAGCCACCGCCTCGGCTATCGCCGACGCCGTTGGCCAACTCACTAAGGATGACAACGTCACCAAGCTGGAGGGGCACCTGACGGCCCGGCTGGGGGCGATGTTCGGCCCGCGCCGACCGGTGCAGCCGACTCTGGGCTTCGCGTCCTCCAAACCCGACGAATTGATCCGTGCTGTTCGTCTGTTCATCGATGCGGCCCGCCGCCGAAGCATCTCTGACACCAGTCTGGGCAGCGCGAACGTCATCTATCTCGGCTTGTTACTGGAATCTCTCAGCCAGCAGCGTTTGGACGAACAGTTCGTCGCGACCCTGGTAGCTGTCGAAGAACCCGAAGCGCACCTGCACGTGAGCCTCCAGCGGCACCTCTTCGGTTACCTGCTGCGCACTGGACAGTCGCTCGTTCTCACCACTCACAGCCCGCACATTGCTGCTGTCACGCCGGTCCGCTCCTTTATCGTGCTGCGAGCCACTGAGAACGGCACGGTCGGAGCCAGCACAGTTGCCCTTCCCGTCAGCGACGATGAGGCAGCCGACCTGGAGCGTTACCTCGACGTCAGTCGTGCTGAGGTCCTGTTCGCCTCTGCTGTCATCTTGGTCGAAGGGCTGGCCGAGCTGTACATCCTGCCGGCTCTGGCTAAAGCCGCGGGTTTCGATCTCGATGCCTACGGAATTGTTGTCGCAAGCGTTCACGGAACCGACTTCAAGCCCTACCGTGCCCTTCTCGGGCCGAAGGGACTCGACACGCCGCACGTGATCATCACGGACGGCGACGCCGCTCCTGACAAGCGCGGCCGGCGAGAAGCTGGCCTCAAGAGAGGCGCGAACCTCTACCCGGACACGGCTGACGCCACTGCGCTCTTGCAGCAGATCGGAAAGCTGCCCGAGCACGACGCTGCGGACTATCGAACTCGCCGTGATCCACTGGCTACGGGTCTGGAGGGCATCAGCGTCTACGTGGGTGCCCAGACCTTGGAGACCGATCTGTGCCCGCTGTTCGGCGAAGAGATCGTCGAAGCATTCCAGGAGTTGACCGACACCACCGCCGCGATCGATGAGGTCCGGCACGGTGTCACCGCCGAACAGAACGGAACGGTCGACCCCGATGCCCGCAAGGACATGCTCAAGCGCATCTCCGATCTGGGCAAAGGACGTTACGCACAGCGGCTCGCGGCCCACATCGACCGAATCGGCCTGTCCGCCCGCATCCGCGCGACGACCGGAGTCACCGACGACCGCATCCCGATCGATACCTCGGTCTTGCGCCGACTGGGCAACGTCGCATACCTCTTTCTCGCCCTGGACGACATCTCCCGCAAGGTCCGCGGAACTGCTCTGTTCACCGCCGAAACGGCCACACCCGATGGCAGCCAGCAGGCCAACGATGCAGATCAGTGACACCCTCTTGCAGGAACTCAGAGACCTGCACCTCAAACAGCGCACTGCCGTCACCCACCCCGGCGACGTCGTTGTGCGAGCCGGGCCCGGCAGCGGCAAGACCCGAACCCTCGTCGCCCGCATCGCCTACCTGCTCCAGACCCAGATCTCCGCCTTTCGCGGCGTTGCCTGCATCACCTACACCAACGCCGCGGCCGACGAGATCCGCCGACGCGTCCTCCGCAGCGGCGTACGCGCCGAAAGACGGATCACCTGTTCCACCGTCCACGCCTTCTGCTTGAACGAGATCCTGCGCGCCTTCGCCCCTCTGACCGGCCAAGTAGCACCCCAAGCAGGGCAGATCCTCAGCGAGACGTCCGTCGAAGTGCTCTTGCAGGATTGCTTTGACCAGGTGGGCATCGCCGAGATGTCCGCCCAGTACCGCACAGCCGAGAACACCCGGATTCGCCGCGCCCTTGCCTGCGACGAACCGTTGGACGCCTTCGACCCACGAGAAGTAGAGGCGGCTTGCCTGTACGAGGAACAGCTTGTTTCCCGAGAAGTGATCGACTTCGAGGCCATGGTGACGAGAGCAGTACGCGTCGTTCACGAGCACGAACCAGTCCGAGACCTCCTGCACGCGCGCTTTCCCCACCTCATCGTGGACGAGTACCAAGACCTCGGCGGAGTCCTGCATGACCTCGTCATCGCCCTGCACGACCTTGCGGGCATCACCGTCTTCGCAGTCGGAGATACCGATCAATCCGTCTACGGCTTCAGCGGCGCCGACGCCAGATACCTGACAGCTCTGGCCGCCCGGAACGAGTTCTGCGACGTGGAACTCGACGTCAACTACCGCAGTGGCCAGAACATCATCACCGCCGCCGAAGCCGCTCTAGGAACTCCCCGCGGACGCCGTGCACGTGATGGCGCGCCCCGTGGAGATGTCCTTCTCGAATCGGTGGCGGGAGGGCTCGACGAGCACGCACGCGCGGCCTGCGAGTTCGCTCAGCAGGCGCTGCAGCGGGAGGTCAGCCCAGAGCGGATCGCCATCATTTACCCGCAGCGCGGCCCCTTGCTCGATGCCCTCCACAACGAACTGACCCTTCGAGAGATGAGTTTTCTCTACGAACGCGATGACAAACTGCCCGCCGGGAGTCTCTCCCGCTTCATCCAGCGCTGCGCCAGCCGCGCCGTCACGAACTACCAGGTCCACACTGCACCCGACACCGAACGCGCCGACATGCTGCGCCGGGCGGAAGCACCATCGCTCGCCGCACTAGCCCACGCACTCACGAAACTGCGCACCGAAGCCCACCTGTCTACGCCCGGATCGCGGCTCCTCTTGCCGCGAGGCCTGCAGAATTGCCTCGACCCCCAGCCGCGCTATCCAGCCGACGCTCCCGCCGACGAGTGGCTGCAGCGACTGCGCGACGGCCTCGACCTCGACGCAGTGGCCGCATCGCACCCTGACCAGGACAACGCCGCCAGCCTCGACAACCTCGCCCACCAGTGCCGATCCAAGAGCCTCATGCTGCAGGACCTCGCCCAGGGCGAACAGGTGATCGGCAAGGTCCTGCTCACTACGTACCACTCAGCCAAAGGCAGGGAGTTCGACACGGTCATCCTGCCTGGGTTGCTGAACGGAATCATCCCGCGCAACGTGAATGACCGAGGTCGGTGGCGCAGTCCCAACGCGAAAGAACTCACGGAACAACGACGTGCGTTCTACGTAGCCCTGACCCGCGCCGAGACGACACTGCACCTGATCACCGGTCCCGGATACCACACAAAGAACGGTTACTGGAGGCCTGATGGCACCTCGGACTTCGTGACAGAGATGCTTCAGCGTCTACCGCCGACGGCACCTTCGACCTGAACACACGCCCTCTGTCTCACCGTTCTAGTCGGACCCGCTGTGGTACCTCCTGTGCATAGGCATTTTCCGACCGAACCAACGCCACCAAGTCCCGCGAAGCCCTCGCCCCGACACGCAGCTGCTTCCGCAGTGTCTCCGCAGAGATCGGACGTCGGTACCGTCGCCAATGCTCGACATCCGCGCGCCGGGCTCGTTCGACGAGATCCTCATCAATCCTGGCCATCCGCTGAACTCCGCCAACGGCGTGCGAACCATGCTGCCGAGCAACCGAGTCCTGTTCCCGGTCGGCAGTACCATCGAGCCCCTCTGCCACCTCGGCGCTGGCCAGCAGTGAGTCGCCAACCTCCTCCGTGAGCGTGCTCAGCGCGCGAAGCAGGCCAGGACCAGCCTCAGCCCAACCGATGAGCAGGAACGGACCGACCGAGTCGAACGCGGCCTTGCCCCACTGGCCAGCGCACACCGGGTCAGCGACGTTCAGCAGCAGGGTCACCACGCTCGCCGCCAGCAGCAGACGTCGTGCCGGCCGCAGCACGTCATCGTCTGCTCCGGACAAGGCCAGGTGCCTTGTGCCGACGAGCAGGCCGAGCACTGTCAGATCAACAGCTGGCGCGACCAGCGGAGCCACGAACGCTGGGACCTGCAACTTCAACGCCAGACTCAACACGTTGCCGAACCCAAATAAAAAGGTCAAACCGATGACCAGTCCCATCGTGATCGTGACCAACCGAGCCACTGCATGCGAG
The DNA here is from genome assembly GCF_042754125.1 of Amycolatopsis sp. NPDC059235. Lineage (NCBI taxonomy): Bacteria > Bacillati > Actinomycetota > Actinomycetes > Pseudonocardiales > Pseudonocardiaceae > Amycolatopsis > Amycolatopsis sp. NPDC059235. Next base: position 76,054 of record NZ_JBHZAG010000001.1, on the reverse strand, counting down.
CTGGCGTTCATGACTGGCTTCTAACCAAGTCCGGCAACTCAAAACTTGCCTCGACCACCAACGTGCCGCTGAAAAGCCCCTGGTCAGACCCGTTCCCATCCTTTGGTAGTCCCGCCCTAGGTCCGGCCCTGCGCACAACGATCCCGCGCAGGTTGGTGCCCTCCCCTAGGTCCGGCCAGGGCGGCGGCACGTACCGAGATCACCAACCGACAGGAGGCAATGCCGCCGCCACCGGCCTCCGAACAAGACCCCGACCTCAGACGGATGACGCGGCTTCCGCATCTGACGATGCTGCCGGAGACCACCTGCGCGCGGATCTGGCTGAGCGACAACAACTTCCACCTCCAGGCCAAGCCGTTCAGCGGCATGGTGGCGTATCCGGCGAGGCTTCAGCAATCACCACGAACCAGACCCGCCGGAGAAAGACAGTGCAACGACGAATTGTCCGATCCGCCCCGTGCAACGATTCAACCCAGAGGAATGAATCGACGAGCGCAGGCCGGACCCGCCGCGGTAACACCTGCTGGTTCCGCAATCACCTCGGACAGCCTGCCCAAAGGACGGAACCGCGAGGCCGTCTGGCAATCAAGAGGGATGAGCGGCGTTCCCGGTCAACCGGCGTGCGATCTTCCCCGCACAAGCGGGGATCATCCACAAACGTTCGCGACGGGGGTCGCGTCCAGTTCCCTGTCCGAATGGAGGATGGTCCCCGGCCTGGTGAGACCATCCCGACTCCGCCGGTTCTCCCCGCGCGAGCGGGAGTGTCCGATACGGCGGGCCCTGGCGCGGCGGGAGTTCAGCGATCGGTGCGCTGGTGGTCGGCAAGGCGTCCGACTGCGCCCTGAGCACGCGCGGGCAAGGCGGCGTCGTCGAGCAATCCGGCCTCCGCCGCAGCGAATTCCGCGTTCTCCAGTCCGCCCCGGACGTATGCCGCCGAAGCGGCCAGCGGTCGCGAGCGAAAAGTCGGTTCCATTTGCCACACGCCGGCAGAGCGCATCACTGTCGGACAAGCGGGCTCCGGGAATCTGTGGACAACCCGGAACCTGTCCACGGGCGCAGCCTGTTCGGCGTCGCCCGCATGTTCATGCCCCCGGTTCACGCAGGCCACGGTCCGTTGCACGCGCGCATGAGACAGCGCGCGGAACGTTGCGTGTTACACCAATCGAGGGGCACGGCGGGCTCGGTCAGCGGCGATCGACGTGGGCGGCGGAAACCCCCTGTCGGCTACTCCCCGAACAGCAAATTGGCCGAGAGCGCGGCAGCGCGGCGTTCCGCCTTGCCGGTGAGACGGCCTTGCCGTCGAGGGTTTCGCGGATGGTCGGCAGCTCAACGCGCGACAGGGCTGGCCGCCAAGCCGTGCCTACGAACGCCGGCGTTATCTCTTTTTTCCGACTCCGGCGACGATGACTGACTCGCTGGGCTCTCCGAAGGCAATCTCAGGTTCGGCGGGATGTTTCTCTTCGGGGTGCCATTGAGTGGTCCAGGTCAGCCCTGGAGGGATGAGGTCGAAGTTTCCGAACAGTTCCCGGACTTCGCGTTGCGTGCGCCAGACGACCGGGCTGCTTTGCTGGTCGTACATCCGTTTGAGCCGGGCCAGTTGGTCGCGGTATCTCGCCGGCACTCCTTCGTCGGTGATGTGCGAGATGGCGAGATAGGAACCCGAGGCCGCGAGCTCGCGATAGCGCGCGACTGCCGCGGGGCCGACGTCTCCGGTGTCGCCGCTGCGATGCGAGGCCGGCTGCTGGACGTGCAGGACGGCGACGAGCAGGATCGCCGTCGGCTTGTCGAGGTCCAGGACCCTGGTGTTCGCCACTTGCTCCCAGAGCCGGTCGGGTGCGCGCAAATCGGCGTGGATCGCCGCGTGGCGGCGGACGTCGCCGTGTTCTTCGAGCAAGTCGCGGGAGTGCGCGACCGCGATCGGGTCGTAGTCGGCGTAGACCACCCGGGTGGTGCCGGGCTTGACTTCGTCGGCGACCTCGTGAGCGTGCCGCATCGTCGGCAGGCCCGACCCGATGTCGATGAACTGGGTGACACCCTTCCCGATGAGATGCCGCACCACGCGGTGCAGGAACACCCGGTTGGCCTTGGCGATCCGCCGCAATTCGGGAAATTCGCCGAGAACGGCATCGCCGAAGTCGCGATCGACGGTCCACGACGCGTTGCCCTCGAGGTAATAGTCGTAGACGCGAGCGACGCTGGGTCGTTCCAAATCGATGCCGGGCGGCGGATAATCGTCGGACTCCCGGTCCTCGCTGGCCACTGGTGTCCCCTTCCCCGGATGGAGCAAAACCGTGTCCTTTACCGAAGGTAGTTCATGCATGACGGAATGAGGTAGACGTCGCATGGACGAACTTACTGCCCCCTATCTGAGTTGCGCGCGACTGCTTGGCTATACCGACGGTGCAACTCGTCGAGAGTGGCCTCGGCGGTTCGGGCGACGGATTCGAGGGCCGCCCACGCCTTGCGAGGGCGTTCCAGGTCGCGCTGAGCGATCCAGGCAACGCCGCCGAGGTATTCGCTGTAGGCGCGTTCGGCCGGCTTTCCGGGGAAACCCATGATCACGAAGTTGTGCTCGCTGTACCCGTTCGCAGGCTGCGGGACGAGCCGGATGGTGATGTTGTGCCGTCCCGCGAGTTCGATCATGTGCTCGAGCTGGTCCCGCTCGATGCCGGGATTCAGAGTGTCGAGCTTCTCCAGGGCGGATTCGCTGACGAAAAACTCGAATCGCTTGTCGGATTCGTTGAACAGTTCTTGTCGCTGCCGGCGTTTCTTCCACCGGCCGAACATGACCGTGTCGCGGCGGGCGCCGTCGAACACCAGGAGCATGTACGACGGGGACTGGAGCAAGCCATGGACGTTCTCCCCGCTCCACGCCCGGACCAGGACGGCTTTTCGCTCGTTATCGATGACCTTCGCGAACCACGACGGGGTCGCGACGCGGTCGTCGCCCCACCGCCGTTCAGGCGCGTTCACGGTGTCCCACGCCCGCAGCATCTCGTTCGCCTCCGCGTCGGACACACCGTAGCGGTCCAGCAGCGCACACAGGCCCTCACGCCCAATCGAGGTCTCCCCGCTTTCGATCTTGCTGATCGTCGACTGGTCTCTGCCCAGCACCGCACCAGCGTCGCGTTGCGTCAGCCGGGCCGCTGTGCGCGCGGCTTTCAGGCCACGGCCCAGATCGCTCCGCAGCGTGTCGTCCGTGGACGGCATGGGGTCCCGGTTCGTCACCGCGACCACCGCCCCGCAACCGCCGCGCCTGCACGGAACCCGCTGCAGCCGGGAAGGGTCAGCCTGTCATGTCCCCGCGCACCGCGTCCGTCAGCGCACGCCATCCTTGCGGGGAAAACATCAGCACCGGCGAGTTGGCGAGCTTGCTGTCGCGCACCCCGACGGTCCCGGCCGCGGAGAAGTTGACTTCCACGCACGTCCCGCCGTCCGGGCCGCTGAAACTCGACCGGCGCCATTCTTCTGGATCGAACACCGCAGACAGCGGTGATGTGTCGTCGAACCGCATCGCTCCCCCTCAGAGCTCGCGTGTCGCTCTCCCGACCCCAGAGTGGGCGTCGAATATGCGACATGCAAGCCCCCCGCGAATGGATCCCGCCCATGTTCACTCCAACGAGTACAAACGATTCTGTCGAAACGTAGAGGGATGGGCCTGTGCTGCGCCCCCGTCCGCTCGCAGCACAGGCCCGGGTGCGGTCCGCCGCCTCCGAGGCGGACCGCACCGGCTCTGACCGGCTAGGGGACCTGGTGCGGCAGCTGCCGCACCGTGTCGCCGCGCAGCCCACGGACCGCCAGCACGCAGAGAAGGCCGGTCACCGCGGTGCCGGCAGCACCCGCGCCGGAGGGCGGAAATGCCGTGCTCGCACCGAGGGCGACCGCGACCGCCCCTGCTCGTAACGCCTCCGGCCAGCCGCCGACGACCATGCCGGCCACCTCCGGCCACGAACGTGCAGGCATGCGGGTTGTCGGCCGGCGGCGGCGCGGCCGCCAGCCGGGGGATGGGGCGGCCAGGTCGGTGATCTGGATGCGCTTCAGCGACGGCCCCTCCTCGCCGAATTCGATCACCACCGTGGTCGACCGGAATCCGCCGGCGAGCGACGCCACCGTGGGGTGATCCCGGGCATGTCCTGCTGGCGTCGCGAAACACTCACGGTCTAAGCTCATACCGTTGTCCTTTCAGGTAAATGTCATGAGCGGGCAATGGTGGCGCGGCCCTCCCTGACCCGGAGGGTCGCGCCGAAACGTTTAACCAGTATCGTCTTGTCGAATATGAGGGGAGCTCCTTTCTCGCCGCCAAGTCTGGCACAAGGGCAATCGACCTCGCCAACCACACCTGAAATCGGAAGCTACGCAAAGCTAGCGCCTAAGTCGCATATTCGACCCCTTGACACGATGGGATGAAAACGCCGATCACGACCCACGGCGTCTCGATTTTGCGGTATCAAGCCGCACCAAAACGCATATTCGACACCGCACCCCTTGCCATAAAACGTGATCTCTTCATCAGATTTACGCTAGCTATTTTTCTGCACAACCCGGACGAGCGACCCGGCGGTCAAGGGGCGCAATTCTGCGATAAACGGTCGACCGGTGATCGGAGCCGGGTGCCCGGCGAGGTCGAGACGATGTCCTCGCACGCCCGGCCGAGGTACAGCGCAGGCGGCAGGTCGCGGACAAGACTCCGCCCTGTACCGCTTCAAAACTCGATGCGGGCCGATGACCAGCGGTAATGACGACTAGGTTCACGCGGCTCTTCGGTACTCGTTGATCACGCCGCCCAGCACGCGACGACGGCGGATCTGGGCATCCAGGTCCTGCAATACGGTCCGGTTTTCGTCGTTGGGCGCCCATTGCGCCCGCGACTGATGCGGGCGGTGTCCGTTGCAGTGGCCGACGTATTCGGTCAGGACGGTATGCGCATGCCGAGCGTGGTAGATCAGAAGTTGGTCAGTGCACTCGGTGCGGGCGGTGCGCACGAACCGTTCAGCGTAGCAATTCGCCCTCCGCGCCTGCGGCGGTGTCCTGACGATGTTCACGCCCCCGCCGCGGAACACCTCGCCGAACGCCGGCGTGAACTTGGCATCCCGATCTCGGACGAGGAAACGGAACGCACCGATCCGCTCTCCGAGGCCCGCGGCCAGATTGCGGGCGGCCTGCGCGACCCAGCCACCGGTTGGACGGGCTGTGACACCGAGAAGATGCACTCGGCGGGCGCGGATCTCCATCACGAACAGGACGTACAGCCGACGCAGGAAAATCGTGTCGATATGGAAGAAGTCGCAGGCCAATAGTCCGGCCGCCTGCGCGCGCAAGAAGGTTCGCCACGAGGTGTTCGCCTCACGCGGCACCGGACCGATCCGGCGGGCTCGCAAGATCCGCCGGATCGGTGGCTTCACCGGCACGATAGCCCAGCCGCACAAGTTCGCCACGAACCCGCCGGTATCCCCAACGGGGATTCTCCCGTCCGAGCCGAAGCACGATCTCGCGTACTTGTGCGCCGATCGGAGGCCGGCCAGACCGATTCGGACACCGCCACTTCCACGCGACCAGATGGCGATGCCAGGCCAACAAGGCACCCGGCGTGACGATCCGAGCCATCCTCACCTGCCGGGGAAGCAGCCGAGCCAGCGCGGCCAACAGCACCCGATCGGACCACGTCAACCGCGGCCGCTGACCTGCCTGCGCAACACCGCGACCTCGTGCCGAAGTACCAGCAGTTCAGCGGCCACTGCTGCGTCACCACGCGCGAGTACGCCCAGCCAACCGAACAGCCGGACCGTGATCAAGCAGAGAAGCCGAAAACACACGACCGCTGATCACGCCCGTTCCGGTCGAACCGACCAAACTGCAGGCCAGCGCATTCGACCAAGTTCTGACGCGGCACAGGGCACGGCCGGCTGGAACGCCGTGACGCGGTGATCCGCCGGGACGGCCGACGCGCGGCAGCGGCCTCGGCGGCGGTCCAGCTTCCCGGACCGGACGGCACGATCACCGCACAGCCCGCCGTAGCGGGCAAGGACGTACGCCCGACGATGACGGTGGTCGCGCCGTGAACGCGAGCCCACCGAGCACGAAGCCCCGGACATTCTCGGTCACCGCAGGCAATGCCGGTCGGGGCTCGGATACTGCCGCCGCGGGCCCGCCAGGTCGTCACGACCGCGTCGGCGAATTGCGCACGGCACGATCCGGCTTGGTTTCGGCCTCGATCTCGATCCGCAGCCAGGCAGCCGCGCGCACCCGGACCCGGACGGCGGCCTGCCGCTCTCGCGAAACGGAAATCTTCGCCAGCACCGCGACCGCGACACCGCCGGCCAGCGCGAGCACCACCACGACACCGACAGCGACCAGGACCACCAGCCACACCCCGCCTGAAGACAGCGCAGCCACGACATCCGCTCCTCGGCCGCCCGAGCATCAGAATCCCCGCCCCCAGCGCGACGGCCCTGCGCCGTGCCCGAGCCTACCGGCCCGGCCGGCCCGCGTCGTCGGCTTCTCGGGTGAGCGGCACCGCGTACGCAGGCCGCTTCCGCGATGCCGCGTCACAGGGAGAAGTGCTGCCTCCGATGAATAATGACCAGAAAGCGCGGATGCTCGTCCTGTGGTGCCCGAATTGGCCAGTGGTGGCGGGCGCGGCTGCGGGCCTGCGGGTGCAGGCTCCGGCGGCGGTGGTGCACCGTAACCGGGTAGCGGCCTGTTCGGCTGGCGCACGGTCCGCCGGCGTGCGGCGCGGCATGCGCCGGCGCGAGGCCCAGTCCCGCTGCCCGGAACTGACGGTCTTCGGCCACGACCCCGACCGGGACGGGCGCCGGTTCGAATCCGTCGCGAGCGCGGTCGAATCCGTCGCGCCCGCCTGGATCGAAGTCAAAGCGGGCACGCACACGAAGAGGGTGCTGCCTCGGGAGGGAGCACGGGGGCCAAGGGGCGAACGCTCTGCGTCTGAAGAGGAAGAAGATCCACGAGGCTACTGGCGACGGCACGGTTCTCCACACCGGATCAGCTGGTGAGGTCGTTGTACGTGTCCCAGGCGGCGATCCGCGGCGAAACAGGCAGGCGGTGGGTCCCAGCAGCCGCCGTGACCGACAGGCTCGTCACCCGCTCGGCCGCGCGCCCGCCGACGACGAGGAACCACTGGCCCACGGTCAAGATGTCGCGGTCCACGGTTTGCACGACAACGCCCGTAATCGTGAACCGGCCGTGCGGCGCTTGCTCGAAAGTCGCAGCAACTACGTACCCGTGGCCGAAACCGTCGACTACGTCATGAACGACGTCGCGGTCGTCGCCGACGTCCAGGATTTCGCGTCGTTCGGTCGTGTGCACCGTCTTCTCCGGTTCCAACGACGACTCGACGAACAGCGAGCCGACCATGAACGTCTTCACGCTCGGAGAGAGCACCGCTGCGCCGCCGCAGCGGAGACCGGCGACAGGGCGTTCGCAATCCGCGGTCCAGCCGGCGATGATCAAAAAACGAATCCGCGCTGATGCGCAGGTTGTGGCCGGATGCCAGTGTGTCCGACGGCGAACTGGCGCAGCGACTCGCAGCGCCGTTGCGCGTACTCCCGAAATGCGTGGCTGCCTCCCAGGACAAGTCCGAGGCGGCAGCCACGCAAGCGGCAGAGGTGATGTTGAGGTCTATTTCGAAGGAGGGGATCCACGAGCCTTATAAAGCCCGACTCCTCCGAACGCCGTCAACAGGCCGGCGAAGCTTCCGATCCCCACCGCCAACCACGACGGACCGCTACTCAACACCAGGGCGGTGACAAGCAGCACGACAGCCGCCACAAGAAGCAGCGCATAAAAGCGCTTTCCTCGTTTTTGATGTTCACGTTCTTCTTTCAACTACTTCATTCCCTCTCGCAACTCAACGTCGAAAGGCCTTGTAAATACCGCCCACACCCGGAAGCAGGCCAGAGGTCACACCCCCCAGCCCGTCGGCAGAGATGTCCTTCGAGTTGGATCCCCCCAATTTCGAGCCCAATGCGGCTCCGGCACCGCCGACGAGCCCGCCAAGCACAGCTGCGCCTGCTGCGCAGCCGAGTCCGGCGGTGACAGGGCATGATGCGAGAACAAGGGCACCGCCGATCGCCGCGCCAGCATAACCGAAGATCGTTGCGAGCTGGGTGGAGAAGATCGAACTTCCGGTGGGGTCGCTGTGGTTGACGGGGTCGTTCTGTGCGTAGGCGTAGTGGTTGGTTTCCTGTCCGGTGGGGTCGGGGGTGAGGAATCGGCCCCAGCCGGGGAAGTACCAGCGGTAGCCCAGCAGCATGTCGACACCGTACTGGTATTGGCCGAGGTAGTGGAACGGGTTGTCTCCGGCGTTGGGTCCGGTGGCGGTGGCGCCGCCGTAGGGGTCGTAACGGTAGGTGGCGGAGACGGTGCCAGCGGTGGAAATCAAGGCGGTAATGCTGCCCTGGTAGTCGGTGACGACGTTGTAGCGCGCGCCGGCCCCGGTCTTCTCGGTGACGATCGCTCCCTTCGGGTCGCGGGCGAGGCTGGTGCGGGCGCCGTTGTGCAGGGCTTGGGTCATGCCGAGCGCGGTGGTGGTGAACCGGTCGGTCGTGGTCCCGCCGCTGGTGGTGTATCTGAGTTCGTGGGGTTGGGTTTGGTCGAGGGTGTCGTAGCTGGCGGCGAAGCTGTTGCCGGCGGCGTCGTCGCCGGACACGAATTGGCCGGTGTCGTTGTAGTTGTTGGTTTCGGTGGGGTTGGTGGCGCCGGTGAGGTTGCCGGCGGTGTCGTAGCTTCGGGTGCGGCCGTCGTTGACGAGCTGGTCGGCGGCGTTGTAGGTGAAGCTCGACGCGCCGAGTTTGGTCATGTTGCCGGCGTTGTCGTAGGTGTAGCTGGTGGCGCCGGCGGTTTTCAGGCGTTGCAGGGCGTCGTAGGCGTAGTTGGTGGTGCCGGTGGCGTCGGTTTTGGACTGCATCTGGTCGGAATCCGCGCCGCCGGAGCGGGTGTAGTTGTAGGTGGTTTGCAGCAGCTGGGTTCCCGCGCTGTTCTTGACGGTCAGGCTGGTCTGGCGGCCGGAGTTGTCGTAGGCGTTGGTCTGCGTTCCGGCGCCGGGCCAGGTGGTGCTGGTGCGGCGGTCGGCATTGTCGTAGCCGAAGGTCGTGGTCTGCCCGAACGGGTCCGCGAGCGAGGTGAGCCGGTTCGCCGCGTCGTAGCCGTAGGTGATGGCCCCGCCGGGGTCGGCAGCGGAGGTGAGGTTGCCGGCGAGGTCGTAGCCGTAGGCGAGGTGCTCGTCGGGGCTGGTGTCGTCGCTGCGGGTGTCGGACAGCAGCTGGCCGCCGGTGTCGTAGGCGAAGGCGTGGGTCGCGGTGGCGGTGTCGCGGCGGATGAGACCGCCGTTGTTGTCGTAGGCGGCGGCCTGCAGCACGACGCCGTCGCGGTGGCGGGTGACGGACACGACGCGGTCGAGTTTGTCGTAGCCGTAGTCCAGCCGGATCCCGCGCCCGTCGGTCACCGAAGAGACGCGCGAAAGGGAGTCGTAGGTGTAGTGCGTCGCGCCGAGCGGGGTCGGCGGGGTGACGGTGGTGAGGTTTCCGGCGTTGTCGTAGCTGTAGGAGGTGAGGTGGCCGTTGCCGTCGACGCTGGTGGAGACCTGCCCGAACGGCTGGGTGTAGGTCAGGGTCTGCAGGTCGGCGTTCAACCCGTCGGAGTGGATCTTCGTGATGTTCCCGGCGTTGTCGTAGTTGCGGGAGATCTTGTCCCCGGCCGGGTTGGTGACGGTGGTGGGCAGGTGCGGGTGGGCGGCGTCGGTGTAGCCGACGCTGGTTTTCGCGCCGGTCGGCAGTTGGGTGCCGATGAGGTTGTTGAGCGGGTCGTAGCTGTTGGTGGTGTTGTTGTTCAGCCCGTCGGTCGTGGTCTGGACGTCGCTGTTGGCGGTCCAGGACGCTTTCTGCTCGTGGCCGAGCGCGTCGGTGGCCGAGGTCTGGCGGCCCTGGCTGTCGTACTTGTAGGTCGCCGAGTGCGCGTTCGGGTCGGTTTCGGTGGTCTGCCCGCTGCCGTAGCCGAACGTCGTCTTGACCTGCCCGGCCTGGCGGGAGAACTTCACTTCGGTGACCCGGTGCGAGGCGTCGTAGGCGAAGCTGTACGTGGTGCCGTTCGGGTCCTGGATCGACGCGAGGTCGCCGGTGGGCGTCCAGCTCAGGTGCATCGACGTGCCGGAGCGATCGGTGAAGTCGGTCAGCTGGGACGCGGTGTTGTACCGGTAGGTCGCCGCCGCGGTGCCGGTCGGGTCGGTGATCGCCGAAACCAGGCCATTGCTGTAGCCGAAGGTCGTGACCCGGCCCTGCGTGTCGGTGATCGACGCTGTGGTGCCGTCGGAGTTGTAGCGCGGGGTGACGGTGTTGCCATTGCGGTCGGCCTCCGACAGCAGCCACCCCGCCGGACTGAACGTCCATCGCTCGTTGGAACTGTCGAAGATCAGGCTGTACTTGCCGTCGGAGCCCTTGCTCAGTTCGGCGTGCACCCCGGGAGCCGGGGTGTAGCTGCCGTCGGTCTTGCGCGTGAAGGTGGCGCAGTAGCCCGAATCGCCGTGCAGGACCACGTCGCTGCCGTTGAAGGTCAGGCCGACGTCCTGGCCGTGGCTGAGCGTCCAGCCGGTGCCGAAGCTGCCGTTGCCCGGGCGCTGGTTGTTGTACACCTGCGACAGAGACAGGTTTTCGCCGGTGCCCTTGACCGTCAGCTGCCGTTGCGTGACGGTCAGGTTCCCGTCGTGGGTGTTGACCAGCGCTTCCATCCGGTCGGAGATTTTGAACCGCTCCAACGGATACTGCGGCAGCAACCCGGTTTCCTGTGCCCCGCACGCCGACACCGCGGACACGGACGCGCCCGGCCGGTAGCCCGGCCGCCACGCTGCGGTCGGCGGCTGCCCTCCGGTCGGGGTTTTGTTCACGGTCGACGGTGGCGTCCACACCGTGCTTGGCGGAGCCACTGTGCGCGGCGCGGCGGACGCCGCGTGCGGTACAGCGACCACCAGCGCCCCCAAGGTCACGGCGGAAACCGCCAACGCAGATCTGTGCCTCATATTCTTCCCCTCGAACGAAATGAGTGCAGCACGAACCGCGCCGGAAACAACCGGCCCGAGGTCTACAGGCCATGCACGACACCAGACGGCGCGGCGGAACACGATCATGCAAACGGCTACATCGCCGACGACACTTGCTTCGTGACAACAAAGAGCCCGAAAAGTCCGAAACAATCCTTCATGTCACCCCAGTGGCGCAATGACAGTGGACTAGACCTATCCGGTCGGTAAAACACCCACGAGGCGTGTTGCCCTTGACATGACTGCGGATTCCATAGCCAGCAAGAGACTTCGCTGCCGTCGTCGAGGTATTTGCCTGCGATGCGCACCGAATCCGACGCTCGGCGGATTCGGTCGACGGCCGTGGAGGGGCGGGAGGGCCGCGCGGACGCCTGAGCTCGGACCGGACGACCCGTGACTGGGCCCGGCAAACCTTGCCGCGGCACCAGCCCGGCCGTCCGCGACGGGGACAGCGTTGCCGCAGCGGACTCGCGCTCACGGCAAGGAAACCGGTCCGCGCGACGCGATCCGCTTGGCGAACGCCAGTCAGGCCTGTGATGCCCGGGTCCGGCCGTGACCCGCAATGGCGACGCGCGCGACTGAAGGATGCTTCTGCGCACGGACGGCGCGCCGTCACCCTTGCCTGGCCCGCGGAGACGTCACCGGAGGCCCGGCAAGGTTGCGAGACGGGCATCGACGCCATCGTTCGTGACGGCCATGCCCTGCCGGACCGGCAACGATCGCGATTCCGCCCGCTGGGGAACGAGACCCTCCGGGCCGGGGCGCGATCCACGCGTGGATCGCGAGAAGCCCGCTCTGAAGGACTGCGAGCACCCAGGTCGGCCAGCGCGGCATCCGCACTGCGGCGGCGCGTCAGGCTGGTCGCACGCTGTCGAACTGTCGGTCCAGACAGAACTCGGCAAAAGCGACCGTGCGATGGGCCGGTCGGCAGACGTTCGCCCGGTCAGCGGGTCGCTCCGGGCAGGGCCCGATCTGCGCCAGGCAGATCTGAGAGGTATTTTCGAAGAAATAGAACAAGAGTTCGCATGGAGAATGAGGATGGATCAGGTCCAGCCCAACCCGGGGAAAGATCCCGACGACTGGACGACCGGCGACGAACCGATGACCGGGCCGCAGCGGTCGTACCTGGAGAGCACTCGCGCAGGAAGCAGGCGAAACAGTCCCGGACAGCCTGTCGAAGGCCCGTGCGACCCGCCTGATCGACCAGTTGCAGGAACGCACCGGCCGCGACTGAACCCCGGCGGGCGATTGCCGCCGCGCGCGGGCCGGATCCGCTGCGATCGCACTCGGCAGCGCCGTCTCCCCTCGTGGCGGCACGGACCGCCCCGTTTCGGTTCCGGCTTTGTGCCGCACCGTGAATGACGCCTCGCCGCACCCGGACTGCTCGACCGCGCCGCCTTACCACGTGCACCCCACCGCAACTGCCGCGTCCGCCGGGCGACTCAGTCTCCTCCCCTGCGTCCGCCCGAGGTGTCCTGCGACACGGTGCCGTCCCGGGAAGCGAGGTTTCGCGGCCTCAGCGACGGGGGATACCCCGGTTGCCGGGGCCGTCCGAGGTTCCGTGACGAAAGGACTCTGTGATGAGTGTCGGCGACAAGGCGCAGAACAAAGCGGAAGAACTCAAGGGCAAGGCCAAGGAATCCGTCGGCAAGGCGACCGGCAACGAGCAGTGGGAAGCCGAGGGCAAGACCGAGCAAGGCACCGGCAATCTGAAGCAAGCAGGCGAAAAGGTCAAGGACGCCGCCAAGGACGTCCTCGGCGACTGACGCCCGGTTCCCGGCCCACGGGTCGTCGCGTCGGCACGCACGGAGGCCCCGACGCTGTCGGCAGCGCAGCCGCTGCGCATCCCGCTGCATCGAGAAGGAGAAGAACATGCTGGCACTGCTGGGTTTGCTGCTGGTGATCTGGGTGGCCTGCATCGTGATCGGAATCGCGGTGAAAGGACTGTTCTGGCTGCTGATCGTCGGCGCGGTCCTGTTCGTCGCCACCGCGGTGATCGGGTTCGTGAAGCGCGCGGCACTCGGGAGCGGCAAACACTGACCCCTCCCCCGCGCAACGGTGCCGAGGCCAAGAAGCGCACCCGCTGCGGGGCAAACCGCACGTCGGCGCTTCCTGCGGATCTCCGACGGCGGCCGGGCACAACGCCGGCAGGACGCCGCTCTGCGCGCCATAGCCGCGACGAGCGGCGTCCTTGCGCGAACACTCGGCTGTGCGACGACCAGGACGATTCCGGACCGGACAGCGTTGCCGTGCATCTGGCACGTCGGCACGTAGCCCGCGCCGGAAACCTCTGATCGCGACCATCCGCAGCTACCGCACCGCGCCCCCGAAGCCGGCCGCTGGCAGGATCAAACCGCCGCCGCCTGGGACGCCCCCGGCCCGGCAACGGTCGCCAGAACGCCCGCAGCGAACCCTTCGCTGCCCCGCGCCGCTCGACCGACGACCGTGACAAGAGCCGGCCGACATTTCCCCCGCATCCGACGCGATCCGGTACGAACAGGAGCGCCGCTGCCGGCCACGCACCGCACTCGTCCGGTAACGGCGTATCGAGAGCGCCGGGCTGGCCGATCGATCGGCCATTCCGCCCGCGTAGAGTCACGGCGGACCTGCAGTCGGACGGCGACAAGGAGCGTGGAATGGCGGAGGCCGACTGGGAAGCGGATCGGGTCGCGTTCTCCGCGAAACCGCCCGGCGACGACTGGGATCGGTGCGACGTGGCCGCCGACGGGCCGCTGGCGCGGGGGTTCGGCGCGCTCGCGGCTGTCCTGCTCGACGCCGGCACCCTGCACGAGGCGATGGAGCGGGTGGTGTCCGCCGCGCTGCGGGTCGTTCCGGGCGCGGAGTTGGCCAGCATCACGCTGCGCTCGGCCGACGGCGGGTTCCACACCCCGGTCCACACGGATGAGCACGCCGAGGAACTGGACCGGATTCAGTACCAGACCGGCGAAGGACCGTGCGTGGAATGCGCGCGCCGCGAACGACCCGGCCACGCTCTCACCGGCAACCTCGCAGCCTCCGAGGCGTTCCCCGAATTCGGGGCCCGTGCGGCGAAACTCGGATTCGGTTCCCTGCTGGCCGTGACCCTGCTGCCGGACCGCAAGTCCGATCTGCCGCCCGGCGCGATCAACCTCTACAGCCGCCGGACCGGCGCTTTCGACGACGCCGCCGTCGACAGTGCGCTCGTCCTGGCCTCCCACGCGTCGCTCGCGCTCGTCGGCTCCGCCGCACACACCGCGTCCGCGCTCAAGGAAGCACAGCTTGCGCGCGCCATCGACAGCCGGGATCTGATCGGCCAGGCCAAGGGCATCCTCATGAACCGCCGCGGGATCTCCGCCGACGAAGCATTCGACATCCTGCGCCGCACGTCCCAAGACCTCAACGTCAAACTCGTCGACCTCGCCCGCACCCTGAGCGAGCGGCACCAAGAACTCGGTGCCTGAGCCCTCGCACGCCGTCGCGAGCCGCCGCCCGGCAACGGTTTGTGTGAAGCATCCGCGAACGGGTAATCGGGCATTCAGGGCGGGGCCTGTCAGCGCGCCGGCACCCCAGCCTCAGGTTCCGCCGGTCCAGACCAGCGGCCGGCGGAACCGCCCGGACAGGAAGACGCACGCCGACCGCCGCGGCACCGGGCCCGAGGATCGCGATCCGGCGTGCAGACGGCGACGCCGGAGGAGCCCAGCCTGCCCCATCAGCGGCAGCGGGCACGGATTCCCGCAGCAGCGCCTAGGCACCACTCGATCGTTAAGCTCCCGCCACACGGCGATGGGAGGGCAACTCGCGGCCCTCGTAAGCGAAGCGTCCTCGACCGCCCATTCAACTGACCCGTCTTGCGGAGCACGTCCTCGCCGTGCTCCTCGCCAACACTCAGGTTGACATCTTCGACCTCTCCAACCGACAACCAAGCACAGACCGTCCTGGCCACCCCGGCTCTCGACAACACGTCCGCACCGCGAGACAACGCGGATGCGCATGAATGCGCAACGCGCATTCATGCGCATTTCCCTGGAGAAAAACTGGAGCAGGGCCACGGTTCCAACGACGCCGAACCGCGTTGAACCGCGCCCAGGTGCGGTCAACTGCAGCTGCGACCCCGCAGGTTCTCGATAACCGCAGTTCAGGGACACGCCCCGACCATACTGGCAGTGAGGGGGCCAGGAGTTCGAGTCCCCCTTAGCTCCACCGTGACAAAACACCGCCTTGCCGGATCCAACGGTCCAGGCAGGGCGGTTTTTTTTGCGCCGACACACCTTGAGTTTTGGCCGCCGAACTTCAGTCACCGTTCAGTAGCTGGAGCAATACTGGAGCAGCCCCTGACCCCATTTCGGGCCAGGCGCAGGTTCTGCTCCAGAACATTTCTCCGATCGGGTGATTGCCGTGAAGGTCTTTCGGCACGACAAGCTTATGATCGGGTCCTGCTGACATGCGAAACGACTGTCTTGTTGTCACTGGTCTTCCAAGTCAGTGACGTCGGGCAGCCCGAGCCGTCCTTGCCGATGGCGGTCAAGGCGGCACTGTCGGCGTAGGTCACCTCCCGCCACGGCTCGCCTGCATTGTCGTAAGTCGTGGCGGCGAGCACGGTGTTCCGAGCTTCGTGGTCAGTGCCCGGCCCACGCTGCCGTAGGCGTCGACGGCGGTTCGCACGGCGTCGGCTGCAGCGGCCGAGACCTCGTCGGATCCCCCCGAAGTCCCATCCAGCATTCGGTAGCGAGGCCCGGCGCCGTTGTTCTCCCCGCACGGGCGGCGCGGTCCGTCAGGAAAAGCATTCCGCGTCTGTCGCGACGCGCCGCCGCGATCGCGGTCACACACGCGACCGACCATTGGCGTTGGCCTCCGACACGACGACAACGCTGCCACGCGCTGGCCCGGCAGCCCGTGCGGAGCCGCAGCGAGCACCTGTTCCGCGCGGGTTCCAGCGTTGTGACCGCGTCCGCCCACAGGACGAGTACAGGTCAGAGCCGCTGCATGCGTCAACCGAGGCGGGTCAATCAGATCGTGAGATCTCCCGGCCATGTTCGCTTTAAAGGTGGGATCTCGCCCTGGAGAATTCTTGCCCATTCGCGTTGATCGCGGGACGATTTGGGACTGTGCTCTCGCAGTGTCTCGAACTCGCCGAACGAGCCGAGTGCTCGCGCTGCGGCGATCCTGGTTTCGCGAAGCTGGTCGTCCTGGAGTAGTTCGACCAGCAACTGCCGGACGGGGTGTTGGCGCGCCTCTTCGCGCAGTCCCCCGTTGCCAAGTCGGCGGACAGCATCCGCTCCGAAGGTGCGGACATTAGGTGATTTGTCCTTCAACGCGTTCGCCAGGGGATGAAGTGCGTACACCTCGCCAGAGTCGCCCAGGCCTATTGTCGCTTTCATTCGCACAGCAGTGGGGTAATTCCTGAGTATTTTGTCGTACTGGCCTACGGGGCCGAGTTTCCGGAGTCGACTGAAGCCGAATTGATATCTTGTTACTATCGGTGCCCAAATCGCGCTTCTTGCCGCACTGCTCGACGGATTTTCGACCGCCGTGACATGCCCGTCCGGGACGAGGTCGAGCAAAGGGTCCGAATCACGGTCGCGATCGCGTTCCACCAGAACTCTCAATGCCAGGGTGAGCACTTTTCCGGAACGTATTTCGCGTCGCAACGACTTGAATATCGCCTCGTCGACCCCTGCTCCTTCTGCCTTAACGAGCGCCACTGACATTGACGCGGCCCGCGAGTCGGGAGATTTCAATATGTCCTTGAAATAGCCGTATACGTCCAGCTTGTCTTGCATTCCCGATCTCCCTGGCCCGTCAACTTCTCCGCACTGCCCGTCGTTGAGATTACAGCAGCTTGTGAACTTTGCCGTTCTCGCGCCCCGCAGGTTTCAGCCGCGTCTGGCGCTCAGACACCCGAGGCCGGCGCCGACGGCCCGGTAAGCCCAGTTCAGCGAGCCCATTCCGTTCCAGATCGCGACTGTGCGCGAAACACATGTACCAATGTACGACCGACAGAAGAGCCGCGTGTTAATCCACGCGCGATAGCGGTAGTCCACAAGGTAATTGATCACGTATCCCGTATACCTTAAGCCCCAGGTTAAGGCCTTGTCGCTCGTGCGTTTGACCCAGGGCTCTTCCGCTTTTCCCGCCACCCCAACTTCTTCTTCGAACAAGCGCAGTGGTGGCTGGTGTTCCTGCTCGGCGTCTCCGCGGCGGGCGCGGTCACCTGGACGATCGCCGGCGCGGTCCTGCTGACCGCCCTGTTCATCGGCTCGACGATCTTCACCGAGAGCATCACCCTCGGCCGCTATCCGGAGTACGCGGACTACCAGCGACCCACGACTCAGTTCGACCTGAAATACCGACCACGAAGACGCTCATTTGGTGGGCTCGCGGTTGTAGAGCTTCTTGGCCCATAGGTAGCCGCCCAGGGCGATCAGGGCGCACCAACCGACGGTCAGCATTGCGCTGTTGTCGATCGGGGTGCCCATCAGCTGCCCGCGCAGGCATTCGATGAACGGGGTGAACGGCTGGTACTCGGCGAACCACTTCAGCCCGGCGGGCATCGAGTCGGCGGGGACGAACCCGCTGCCCAGCATGGGCAGGATCATCAGCGGCGTCAGCATGTTGCTCGCGGTGGCGACGCTCTTGGCGACCATGGCCAGTGCGACCGACAGCCAGGTGAGCGCGAGGATGATCATTACGAGCACGCCGAGCGCGCCGAGCCATGCGCCGAAGTCTGCGGTCGGCTCGAAACCCACCAGCAGCGCGACCCCGATGACAGCAGCGATACTCAGCAGGGTCTGGATCAGGCTGCCCAGCACATGACCGGTGAGCACCGAGACCCGGGCGATGGCCATGGTGCGGAACCGGGCGACGATGCCCTCGGTCATGTCGATGGCTACCGAGATCGCCGTGCCCTGGGCCGCGGTCGCCACAGTCATCAGGATGACGCCCGGGACGACGTAGTTCGCGTAAGCATCCCGGCCGCCCGACGGCCCGCCGAGTCCACTGCCGAGGATGCCGCCGAGAACGTAGACGAACAGCAGCAGGAAGACCACCGGAACCCCGGCGGCGGTCAGGATAAGCGTCGGATAACGCAGCATGTGCCGCAACTGGCGGCGCAACATGGTCGCCGAGTCGGCAAAGGCGTGGGAGACAGTGCTGAAAACGGCACTCATCGGGCAGGCTCCTGTTCCGTGACCGGGTTTCCCGTCAGGGCGAAGAAGACGTCGTCGAGGTCGGGGGTGTGGACCTGGAGTTCGTCCACGGTGAGCGCGGCTCGGTCGAGCCAGTCCAGCAGTTCGCGCAACGACCGGACATCGCCTTGGCTGGGGATCTGCAGGGTGCACGCCTCATCGTTGCGGGACAACACGTCCAGCGTCCGGGCCGCGTGGTCGTAACCGCGCGGGTCGGCGAACCGCAGGGTGACATGGCCGCCGCCGACCTGCCGCTTGAGCTCCTCGGGCGAGCCCTCCGCCACCAGCTTTCCCCGGTGCAGCACCGCGATCCGGTCGGCGAGCTGGTCGGCCTCCTCCAGGTACTGGGTGGTGAGGAAGATCGTCACTCCCTCGCCGGTCACCAGTCCGCGGATGATCTCCCATATGGTCCGCCTGCTGCGCGGGTCCAGCCCGGTGGTCGGCTCGTCGAGGAAGATCACGCGAGGCCGGCCGACCAGCGTCATCGCGAGGTCCAGGCGGCGGCGCATCCCACCGGAATACGTCGCCGCGGGCTTCCGGGCCGCGTCCACGAGATCGAGCCGCTGCAGCAGGTCAGCTGCACACTGCCGCCGTTCCCGGCGGGGAAGGCGGTTCAGGTCGGCCATCAACAGAAGGTTCTCCTCGCCGGCGAGGAAGCCGTCCACCGCCGAGAACTGGCCGGTGACACCGATCGCGGCACGCACCGCGTCCGGATCCCGCACCACGTCATGGCCGGCGACCCGCATCTCGCCGGCGTCGGCGCGGATGAGCGTGGACAGGATCTGCACCACGGTGGTCTTGCCCGCTCCGTTCGGACCGAGCAACGCGAAGACCGACCCCGCGGGGATGTCGAGGTCGATGCCGTCGAGCACGACGTGGTCGCCGTACGCCTTGCGTATCGAGGTCGCTGCAAGCGCGGGTCGACCGAGATCAGTAGTCATGGGCTTCGCTCCCCGTTGGTGAGATCCAGTGTCAGTGAGAACCTTCACGATTTGGCGAAAGTTACGTTGCATACACAAGATCGTCAATCTAATCTTTGTGAAGCAACGGCATAATCCCAGTTAGAAGTGGGTAAATCGTTGCGTGATCTATGCTGGCTAATGCAACTGCGCTCTCGTTGCATTAAGCTGGACACGACGCCGACAGCGGAGGCCGCCCGATGCCTGGTGACAGACTCACCCTCCAGGACCGACAGCAGATCGCCGCAGGACTGCGCGAGGAGCTGACCTACGCCGCCATCGGCCGCCGCATCGGACGGCCGACCTCCACCGTCACCCGTGAGGTGATGCACAACGGCGGACCGCGCGGCTACCGCGCCGAGGCGGCCCACCGGGCCAGCACACGACGTGCGCGTCAGCGCGGGACCAGTGCGCCAACACCGTCACCGGGCAGGGCCGACCTCGGCGGGCGCGATCCACGGCTCGTGGACGAGGTGGACGCGCAGAGCATGGAACTGATGATTCAGGCAGGACTCCCGCAGATGATGGCCAGGGTGCTCGGCGCGCTGTTCACCACTGACAGCGGCAGCCTCACCTCCGCGGAACTCGTGCGACGCCTGCGCGTCAGCCCCGCCTCCATCTCCAAGGCCATCGGATACCTGGAGAACCAGGCACTCGTCAAACGTGAACGCGATCCCCACAGTCGCGCCGAACGCTACGCCATCGACGACGACGTAGCATTCCAGTCCATCATGGCCAGCGCGCGCAACCAAACCCGGATCGCCGAAGCTTGCAAGATCGCAGCCCAGAAACTCGGCACCGCCACCCCCGCCGGCACTCGACTGGAAAACACGAGCGAGTTCCTCCTCCACGTCATCGACGACCTGGTCCGCTCAGTCCAGCACTGGCACAAGATCTACTCCGCCCACCCTCGGCAGACGTCCGAAACCGACGACTGAACAGATCCCGTTGACCACAGGTCTCGCCACGTCGCTTCCGTCGCGATATCAAGCATCCGCTTGATAGGCCTTACCGCCGAGACAGCTTCCGCGCAAGAATCATCGTTCTCGCGCGCAGGCGGCCACAACATTGTCACGTGATCAGGAAAGAGACGCCACTCGGCTCGCCAGGGCCAATTGATCCTGTTCGCCTGCCTCGAGCATTCGCCTGCAACCCGGGCGGCAGGCTGCTGCGCGAACACCGCCTTCGGGCTGTGGCAGGGCTCCGGCACGATGTGGCCTGTCATGACCAAGGGGCACTAGCGCCGTCCTGCCGGACCACGATCCCAAGTTGACTTCCTGCCGCAAGCGCTTCTTCTTGCACGCCATAAGAAGGAGCTGAAATGGGGCCAGGGGCCAGCATCCACGAAGCGGCATCCTTGCCGATTCTCGTCGTGTCCGGCCTGCCGATCGTTGTGTACGTGGTCTTGGTCGCAGTAACGGCACTTACGGCGATCCGCACAAACGACAAAGACCGCCGCGAGGAGGCCTTCACAGTCTTGAGAATGCTCCTGCCGGGAGGTCGCCGCCGCAAGCAGGCCGCGACAATGGAGCGTTTGACCTTTTGCGCCGTCGGCGTCCTGGCCGGCCCACGCTGAGAGCCGATCTTGCGATCCTGTCCCGGATTCTGGAGCGCAGCAACCTCGTCGCACCAGCAATCAAGCAAGTGATCGAGCAGTGCAGGACACAGGCGCCGCACGTGCGGTCAATCGGGCTTAAAACCACGTCACGGTTTAAATTGCCCGTGCGCACACGGAACGTACAGATGACGGACTCGTCCGAATCGCCTAAGACGACTTCTCAAATGCCCGGCGATGGCGTCCGCGAGTTTTGACCGCACTTGTTCGTGGATTCTGAACGCACATGTTGATCGCCTGTCATGATCAATGTCGCTGAGTTTCAACCGCGCTATGGCGTTCCTCGCGGTCAAGCCTGACCGCCGCTCGATGCCCTGGTGCTTGCCTCGTTGCGGACCACCAGATTGCCAGTGGCGGAGTCACCGACGGCAGCGCAGAAGTGGAACAGGTTATCGCGCTGTCAATCGGTGAATACCGTGCTCCTGTAGGCGCGCTATGCGGCATGTGCGGACGATTGGTCGATCGCCGTCTTGTCGACCACCTCGCGTCCCATCAGCAGATACCGCACCCGGTTGCAGCGTTCCCACGCACGTCCCGATGGCGTGCTTCGACAGCTGCGCACCCAGTGACATCACCCTGGTTGGCCCGCCACACGCCGTGGGAGCGTCAAGGTGAAGACGGCACCGCCGTCGTTGTGCGCAGTGAGGTCACCGCCGTGGACCAGCGCATTCTCCCTGGCGATGGACAGTCCTAGCCCGCTTCCCTCCGTCTCCCGGCGCGCCTGATCGCCCCGGACGAACCGGTCGAACAGGATGGGGAGCAGGTCCTCGGGGATGCCCGGGCCGGAGTCGGAAACCGCGATCGCGACGTCGGCGGCGGTGCCGTGGATCGACACGGTGACCGGGGTCCGGCCGTGCCGGACGGCGTTGACCAGGAGGTTGCACACGATGGCGTGGACGCGGCGCGGATCGGCGACCACGGTCGTGTCGCCGGTGCCCGTGGCCCGGACCTCCGTGCCCGGCACGCTGACCTCGATCGCGTCCTCCACCAGTTCGGGCAGATCGACCGGTTCGGGGAGGAAGTCCGTGGACCCGGCGTCGAAACGGGAGATCTCCATCAGGTCCTCGACGAGTTTCGCCAGCCGCCGGGCCTGTGTCGCGAGCAGCCGCTTCGCCCGGGTCCGGGTCTCGTGGCTAGCGCTGTCGAGGGTGTCGGCTGTGGCGACCAGCGAGGAGACCGGGGTCCTCAGGTCGTGGGCCACGTCGGCGACGAACCGCTGTTGCTGGCGGTCCTTGGCGCGTAGTTCCCCGACCGACTCGCTGACGCGCTGCGCCATGGAGTTGAAGGACGCGGCGAGGTCGGCGAGTTCGTCCCGGCCCTTGACCGGCACGCGCACGTCGAAGGTGCCCTCGCCCAGTTCACGGGCGGCGGAGGCGACCCGGCGGACCGGGCGCTGGATGTACCGGGCGGCGAGCAGGGCGGCTCCGACACCGAAAACGGCGACGCCGAGGGCGAGACAGGCCAGCTTCCGCCGTTGTGCGGCCAGGTTCTGTTCGAGCGGGGTGAGGTCGAAGAACTGCACCATCCAGTAGGTGACGAAGTTTCCGCTGACCACGAGGACGTCCCGGCCGGTCGCCGGGTCAACGGTGCTCGCCGTCAGCAGGTCCGCCGGCTTGCCAGTGCGGACCAAGACCCTGTTC
The DNA here is from genome assembly GCF_042754125.1 of Amycolatopsis sp. NPDC059235. Lineage (NCBI taxonomy): Bacteria > Bacillati > Actinomycetota > Actinomycetes > Pseudonocardiales > Pseudonocardiaceae > Amycolatopsis > Amycolatopsis sp. NPDC059235. The sequence continues at coordinate 53,630 of NZ_JBHZAG010000001.1, read as the reverse complement.
GCGACCGAGGCCACGACGCTTTCCCGGTCGGAAACGCGGATCGGAACCGGTTTCGGGGCCCACCAGAGGTTGTGCGCGCCGTAGTCCACCAGCTCGGCGGAGCCGTCGGGTCTCTTGGTGAACAGTGCCCACTCCGTCGTCCTGCCATCCATCGCACGCGCGAAATCCGTCACGGTGCCGTTGCCCGCCATCGCTTGTTCGAGTACCGGCCATGTCTTGTCGAAAAGGGCGCTGACCGACGATTGCGCGGCGAAGGTGAATCCGGCGATCGCGTCGTCTTCCTGCAGCTTGGTCGCTGCGAAGGCCATCACCGCGGTCGCCGTCGTCGTCACCAGCACGACCGCCGCCGTGATCCGCACCCGGAGACCGAAGGCCGGCAGCTTCACGGGTTCACCAGCCGGTAGCCGAGCCCGCGCACCGTCCGCAGCACCACCGGATTCGCCGGGTCGTCCTCGATCTTCGCCCGCAGCCGGGCGACCGCCGCGTCGACGATCCGCGAGTCGCCGACGTAGCCGTAGTCCCACACTCGCTTCAGCAGCGCCTGCCTGCTGAGAACCTGGTTCGGCCGCTCGGCGAACTCGACGAGCAGCCGGATCTCGGTGGCTGTGAGCGCGATTTCGGCACCGTCTCGGGTCACGCTCATCGCCCCGACGTCGATCTCCAGGCTTCCCGCCCGCAGCAGGCCCGCCGACGGACCCGCGGCGGTGACCGCGCGACGGCCGACCGCCTTGATCCGCGCGTCGATCACCCGCGGTTCCGCGGGTTTGACCACGTAGTCGTCGGCACCGCATTCCAGCCCGACCACGATGTCGATCGGGTCACCGCGAGCGGTCAGCAGGATCAGCGGCAGCCTGCTCCTGGCGCGGATCCGGCGGCAAACCTCGAAGCCGTCCATCCCGGGCAGCATGACGTCGAGCAGCACGAAGTCGAATTCGAGCCGGTCGGTGAACAGCGCCTCCAGCGCTCGTTCCCCGGTCGGCGCCGCGACGACGTCGTGCCCGAGCGCTTCCAGCGCCAGCGTGAGTGCTTCGGCCAATGCCCGGTCGTCCTCGACGAGCAGGAGTCGCGGCATAGGGCCCCTCCAAAGATCAAGTTCGTGTCCGATTCTAGGGACGCTGGGGCGCGTGCGCGGTGAATTCGTGCGCAACCGTGGCGGTGTCGTGCGGTTTCGTTACAAACATCTGCGTTCTCGGGTTCAAGGCTCCAGGCAGTCCCTGTCACTTCGCCGGTGGCGCTGACTTCGACGCATGCCCGTCCGAACCGGACGTCGCCACGGCCTTGCCGAGGCTCTGCGTGCGAAGGCATTCCTGGCGTACGTCACGACGCGAGCGGCTCGGTCACAGAACCGTGCGGAATGGTCGATCTTCGATCGCGGCAGGCACATGATCCGTTCCTAGCCTGGACTCCGAGAGATTCCTTGAAGAGCTGAGCGATGACGACCTTGCTGCCAGGACCAGTGCGGGCGCTGCGGCCGGGCGGTATGGAGCGGTCGTCGCATACGGTGCGCGAGCCGTATCCAGCCCATCGGGGAAACCGGCCGCGCTCGTGAATTAGTTCGGGAACCGGAATTCGATTCGAAACGTAAGGGCTAATCTTCTATGGATACCGCTGTATCCGTTGCACCTGCCGCGGTCAATGCCGCCCGCGATTCGAAGGCGACGAGAACTCGCTGGAATCTGACAGTCGTTGCGGGCTCGGCGTTACTCATCGCGGTGTTGGGGTACTTGACGCGCTGGATCTGCGACGACGCGTTGATCTTCACTCGTGCGGTGGAGCAGATCCTCGCCGGAAACGGACCTGTCTACCAGATCGGCGAGCGGGCGGAGACGTCAACCAGCGCACTCTGGCAGTGGCTGCTCGCGCTGGCCGGATTCCTCTTCGGACAGCCGGATACCTCGACGATCTCGTGGGTGCTCGGCCTTGTGCTCACCGCGGCCGGGTTCGGCCTCGCGGTCGATGCCACGCGGCGGCTGCACAGCCGACGCCACGCGACAGTGCTGCTGCCCTGTGGCGTCCTCGTGCTGCTGGGATTGCGGCCCGTCTGGGAGTACGCCACCTCCGGCCTGGAGACCGGGCTCAACACATTCTGGATGGCGGCCAGCTGGTGGCTTCTCGTACGGCTGCGCGAGCGGGGCTCGACGAAAGCAGTCTTGTTCGCGGCCTTCACGATCGGCCTCGGCCCGCTGGTACGGCCGGACCAGGCACTGGTTGCCGCGGTGTTCCTCGCCGCGTTGTGGTTGACAGTCCGGCCCGGCTGGCGCTTGACCCTGGGTGCCGTCGGCACCGCGGCCACCCTGCCGGTCGCCTATGAGATCTTTCGGATGGGCTTCTACGGCATCGTCGTTCCGATGCCCGCGCTCACCAAGAACGCGGGCGAGTCGATGTGGACGCGCGGATTCGCCTACGCCGCGGATTTCGCCGGTCCCTATCTGTTGTGGCTGCCGCTGGCCGTGGTCATGGTCGTGTCCGCCGGGCTGCTGCATCGGCTGGGCGGCAGGCGCACCGATCTGATGGTGGCGCTCGCCCCGGTAGTGGCGGGTGCGCTGCACCTGGCGTACGTAGTGAAGGTCGGCGGAGACTACATGCACGCGCGCATGGCGCTACCGGCCCTGTTCCTCATCCTGCTGCCTGTCCTGGTGGTCTCCCGTTCGAAGAACGCGGGCGTAGCCGCGGTGATCGTGGTGGTCTGGGCGTCCCTCTGCGCGGGCTTGTGCCGGTATCCGGCGGTGGACGGCTCCGTGCACGGCATCGACGACGAGCGCGCGTACTACGTCGCCTGGACCGGCAGCTCGCATCCCACGGATTCCGCGACCTACGTTCAGCAGCTCCAGAGACTGAAGAACGTCGTGACGGCCGAGGCCGTTTCGGGGCATCGATCACTGATTTACCACGGTTTGGGCCCAGGCAACGACATCATCACCACGCCCATGCGCACGGGTATTGCGGAGAAGGCCATGGTCGTCGGCGTGTACCTCGGCACGGCCGGGATGCTCGCGCCCACTGACGTCGGGATCGTCGATTTCTGGGGCCTGGCCAACCCGATCGGTGCCCGGTTCGAATTCCCGACGGTGAAACCGGGACACTCGAAACCCCTCGGCAACGCCTGGCTGCTCGCCGACTACGCCGCCCCGGCGACACCGCCCCACCCCTCGGGAAACTTCGCGGTATCCGGCACCGTCACCTCGGAACAGGTGATCGCGGCGCGGCACGCACTCAGCTGCGGGGACCTCGCCGAGATCCAGCAATCCGCACGAGAACCGTTGACGTTCAAGCGCTTCTGGGACAACCTGACCGGCGCATGGCACCGGACCCGGGTCACCATTCCCCCGGACCCCTTCGAGGCCGAGCGAAAATTCTGCGGACGACCGTGAACCAGGAATCAGCACCTGGCCACCGCCAACGAGTCCTCAGCGACACCTCGGTGTCAGCCATGAGCACACCCGCCGATCTGCCTGCCCCGCACGACAACCCCAATAGCGCAGCAAACGCTCGCCTGACGACGATCATCCACTGCGCGAACACACGGCAATCGGCAATAGCTGACGTCCAGTCGCTGTCGCCGTGGTCGGTCCGCCGCGCACGGCGGCGCGGCGATTCGCCCCGCGAGGCGGGCCAACACGCACAAGGCCGTGCCACCCACACAGTGGCAAGCGCCTCCGGCAAGTGACACCTATCGCCTGTAGCCGCAAGCGTTGGCATGGCGGCTTCGACACCGCAGTTGTCGCCGACTGGCCAAGCTAGTTGTCGCCAGTCGCATCCGCGCCCTGACGTTCACGACATGGTGGGGGCGGCCGCGCTCGGGTTCATCGGCGCTTGCGGGGCAACTGAGGCGGCCAGCTCGTGACGTCTCGACGTGACGATCGCTGATGCCGCGGCGAGTGCGAGCGGCTCCGGTGACGTCCGTTCGCCGTCGACGAGAGCGTGGCCGGGTCGGCAAGCAGGCTGTGTTCGCGTGCGGGATGTCCCTGGGGATCGGGCGCTGCGCGAGCGCGGCCGGAAACGCGGCTATTTGCCGTTCACGAATGACTCGATGCCGTCGATGACGCGCTGGAGGCCGAATTCGAAGGCGTGTTCGGCGTCGTGGACGCCGTTGTAGTGGGTGGTCGCGGCGGTGCCGACGCGGATCGCCAAGGCGTAGCGCCGGGGGTCGAGCAGCCGTTCCAGGCGGGGGGCGAGGGTGGACCACCACTGGTCGTCGCCGTGTTCGGCGTGCGCGGCGAATTTCCTCCTCTCGACGAGGTTCGCGGTCGCGCCGTGGACGTATTCCAGGACGAGGGTCAGCACCGAGTCCATCTCGACGTCGGTCAGCCCGATCTCGGCGACGGCGCCCAGTTCGGCGTTGTATTTGGCGATCACGCCGGGTCCCAGGGGCGGTCGCCGGGGGAACAGCGGCAGCAGCCAGGGGTGGCGCTCGAACAGCGCGCGGTTGGCGCGGGCGACCTGCTCCAGCCGGGCACGCCAGCGACCGCGGCCTCCGTCGTCGTACCGGATCTCGGCGCTGACCCGGTCGACCATGATGTCGAGCATCTCGGTCTTGCCGGGCACGTACCGGTACAGCGACATCGTGCCGACGCCGAGCCGGTCGGCGACCCGGCGCATCGACAGGTTGTCCAGCCCGTCGGCGTCGGCGAGTTCGATCGCGGCCGACACGACCCGGTCGAGGCTGAGCTCGGGTTTGCGGCCGAGGCCGGAATGGGGCCGCGCGTCCCACAGCAGCTCGAGCGTGCGTACCGGGTCACCGGCGGACGTGGCCATGGGCGTCCTCCCTTGTTTGCGTGTACTGTACGCACAGAGTTCGCGTATGGTGTACCCAAATGGAGGTCTAGATGGTTGCGGCATCGTTTCGAGTGGGTCTGCGGGTCGGCGACGTGGGGGCCGCCGCACGCTTCTACCGGGGGTTCGGCTTCGACGAGGTCGGCGGCGTGCCCGGCCCCGACGGCCGGCCGGTGATGACGATCCTCCGGCGCGGCGAGGTGCAGTTGATCGTCGACGCCCTGGCGGGCATGCCTTTCCCCGACAGCGAGCGGGAGCGGCAGACCCAGGCCGGCCCGCGCGGGCTCGGCGTGGCGATCGGCCTCGGCGTGGACGACCTCGCCGAGAGCTACGAGTACTGCCGGGCCTCCGGGTGCACGGTCACCGCGGAACCGGCGGACCAGGCGTGGGGCGACCGCGTGTTCGAGTGTATCGACCCCTTCGGCTACCAGTGGGAATTCTCCCAGCCCGTCAAGGACTGGGAGGCCGCCGCAGGACTCGAAGCCGCGCAGGCGACCTGGTTCGGCACCCGGTGAACCCGTCCGGAGCGGAGGTGCGGATCAGCCCGGTCGGATGGGTGGCCAGGCAAGCACGGCTGTACGAGGAGTCCGAGGGCGCCAAGGGAACCACGGTCAACGGCGCGCCCTGCCTGCTCCTGGACTACCGCGGCCGGCGCAGCGGCCAGTGGCGCCGCACCGTGCTGATCTACCACCCGGACGACGGGGCCTACCTGGTCGTCGCGTCCAACGGCGGCGCCGACAGCCATCCGCTGTGGTATCTCAGCATCCAGCAGCATCCGGACGTGAAGGTGCGAGTGGGAACCGACCGGTTCGCCGCCCGCGCCCGCACGCTGTCGCGAGAGGAGAAGTCCGACGCGTGGCCAAGCCTGGTCGAGGTCTTCGCGCCCTATGCCGCCTACCAGCGCAAAACCTCCCGCGACATCCCAGTGGTGCGACTGCATCCCCAGACCGGCGAGTGATCGGACCACGCCGACACCGAATGCCAGCCGAGCGCTCTCGGTCCGGGCCAGCCGCGCACGGAACCTCGGAGAAAATCCTCAGCAGACCAGCGACGACGGCAGCGACACATCCAACGCGAGCCCGGCTGCCGGCTCGGAACGACGGAACCCGTGCACAGCAACCGGAAAGCAGCAATCCCGCGACGGCATACGGCGCGCTCCTTCGCGAACCCGCAGTTCCATAAGCCGGCCCCGACAACCGGCACCCCGGCGACGAGAGAATGGCGGTCAGATGACAGACAGCGTGGCCAGCCGCAAACCGTGTGACAGCAGGTGCCAGTCGGCGTCATCGTGACGTCCGACGTGGCTGTTCCTCGTCGAGTGCAGGCGGCAGACTGCATGGAACACCGGCAATTGCCGGCATAGCTGACGTCGCGTCTGCCGGCTTCGGCGCGGCGTGCTTGGACGGCGCGGTGGTGGGCGAGCAGGCACCAGCGTGGTCGCACGCGTGCAGCCGGGGCGGGCCTGGCGCGGAGCGAGTCCTCGTCCGTTGACGGCTGTGCCCGGTTGCGACCGGAGGACTTCCCGCGTCGGTGGCCGGCGGTGGTCCGATGGGGCGGCGGTGGCGTATCAGTCCCGGCTCGGAGGAACCTTCCGGGGTGTCGACAGCTGCGCGAGAGCCGGCACGGCGGTTCTCGCGGCACCCGGGGTTCACGGCATCGTCCGGGGCTGGAGCAGCTGGCCAGCCCCGGACGAATGCACGGGTTCGAGTCGCCGGCCGAGGCGCAGCTGTCGTTGATGCTCTATGTCGCCGGCCAAAGATCATTTTCTGGGCAGATCCCGCCGTTGGGATCGTCAGCCAGGTTGATGAGCGGCAGACGATAGACGGCGTGTCCGCGGTTGCGCATCTGCTTCCAGGCGCTGAACAGGTTGGCTTCGCCAAAGCTTCGAATGTGGCCAGTCGGCGGGCGATGCGGACAACGCGCTCCGGCGGCCGGAGGGGTTGCTCGCCGACGGGTTGCGACTGCTCGGCCCTGACCATGCGACAACCCCGGACGCTTGTGACTCTCGCGAACAGACGAGTTCAGGCGGGTGGTGAGGCGGGGGCAGCAGCCGGGTTGGAGGAGTTGCCCTCCGACGTGTGCGAGTGTTGGCCCTGATGATCTCGACATCTTGGGCATCCACGACAACCTCGCCTATTTGCGGGGCCACGCGGGGCAATGCGACTGGAGCGGCAGTATCACGTCTCACATCTTGTCTCATTTGGTCTCACGTCGAGGAACGCCGGGGCTCAGCGGGATCGCTCGTCAGGTAGCGGTACGCCGTCGCCCTGGACACGCCCACCATGCGGGCGATGTCCGCCACGGTGTGGGTCCCGGCGGCCTGGAGGCGCCTGGCCTCGGCCATCCGGTCGGCGGTCATCACGCGGCGGCGGTCGGTCCGGCCGTGCGGGAGAACTGGCGGCGGCACCGCAGGGTCGCCGATGTCGCGGAGCAGTCGGGCGGCCGCGTCGAGCACCTCCCGGCGCACGTCCTGCGGCGGGTCCTCCTGGTGGAACAGCGCGGGGCGGGCGAGCAGGGCGAGCGTGGCCGAGGCTCGCACGCGCTCGCGCAGGCCGGCCCCGGGGCCGGCGATGATCCGCGATGCCCGGTTGTTGATGACCACCACCCGGCGGTATACCGGATCTCGTGCCACCCAGGCGGCGTTGGCGATCGCCAAGACCCGCAGGTGCCCGAAGGACGCATCCAGAATTCCTTCGACCACCGCCCATCGGGCGCTCTCCGGCTCCATCCCTTCGGCCGCGTCCAGGACGCCCTCCAATTCGGCCAGCATCGGTTCGGCCAGCTCCGTCAGAATCGTGTCCTTGGCCGGGAAGTGGTACAGGACCGCCGCCTTGGTCAACCCGAGTCTCCTGGCGATCTGGCTCAACGACGTCTCGATGTAGCCCTGGCGCAGGAACAGGTCGGCGGCGACCTCCAGAATCCGCGAGCGGGTGTCCGGCGCATGTTCCTCGTCCACGCGCACGACTGTACGTCAGCCTGACCGTCGGTCAATCGCGTGCTAGATTTCCCTGACCGTCGGTCAGTCGATCGAGGACTGGCCGCCTCATTCGGGAAAGAGCGTGTCCGATGTACCAGGTCCTGATCTTCGCAGCGATCCTCGCCGCCGCCATGCTGGTCGGGCTGATGGCCACCTTGCTGAGCGTCATGCGGGCCATGTGGCGCGGTCAAGCCGACGACGACGCCGCGCGGAACCTGCAGGACTTCCTTCGCCACGCGGCCACCAACCGGATCCTGTCGACACTGACGATCATCCCCATAGCCTGCTCGATCGCCATCGGATTCCTCGGCGCCCCGACCACCGCCAAGTACGCGTGCGCGATGACTGGCGGCGGCGTCTTCCTGACGGGCTTTTTCCTCTGGACCGCGGTGTTCAACCTGCCCATCTACACAACAGTGTCACGATGGGACCTGGCAACGACCCCTGCGGACGTGCGCTCGGTCATCAGCAGGTTCCACCGCGTGAACGCCGTCCGCCTCTGCGCCGCGCTCATCACCAGCGGACTGTTCTTTCTGGCCGCATGACACCCGCCCGCTCATCGGCACGAGCTGACGTTCCCCGACGAAAACGGAAGCCGCACAACACCGTCTTCGACGACCGCGGGCGACGTCGGCGCTTGACGACGACCCGGCCGCTGCGGCTCCGAGCACCGCATCAAACAGCCGCGTGCCCGCGCGAGAAAACGTTGCGGGGCTTCGACTTCGGCGAGAACCACAACGTCACCCCAGCCGTCATCCATACCCACGCCACCTGCGAATGGGTCAAGAAAGGCCTGCCGCTCTGCTTGACCGGCGGCTCCGGCGCAGGGAAGTCGCACCTACTGATCGCGCTGGGCACCAAGGCCGCGATGGTCGGGTTCCGGGTCAAGTACGCCCTGACCGCCAAGCTGGTCAACGAACTCGTCAAGGCCGCCGGCGACTTCATGCTGACCACGACGATCGCCCACTACGGCGAGTCGACCTGCTCCGTATCGACGAACTCGGCCAGATGGAACTCGACCGACGCGGCACCGAACTTCGGCACACCAATCGCCGGCACGACACGAGGCTGCATGTGCCACGCGCCGGCTGCCTCGGCTCCGGGGCTCGCGCCGCTCTCGCCCGTCGTTTCGCCTGACGGTGCCGATGTCACTCTCGCGCCGAGCCCGCGCGGACGCAGCGCTCGAACCGATCTTCGTTGTCGTTCCGATGCACCTCGGCAGCCACGGCATCACGGCTACGGTGTGCCCACGACCTCTGATACCCGGCGCGCGGCGGCGCTCCGGCCACAGCCTTGCACGCCGAATGCTCCCGCAGCGCTGGCCCCGGCCAGCCGCCGAACCGAGGCAGGACCGGCGAGAACTTCGGTGACCACCCTGCGCCGCAAGAGCGCCAGCGGCCCGAGCCCAGAGAGCGCAGTGGCCGCCTCCTCCGCGATCGCCGCGGGCCGGTCCCCGCCCACGACCCTCATCGAAGACCTCCTCGACGGAATACGCGGCTGCCACCTGCTCCACCGCTCGTACCCTGACGACGAAGACGAGGACAAGGATCTCGACGAAGCCGAGAGCAACGAGCTCGACGAACGACTCGACAGCCAATTCGCAAACTCCGTCTGAGCAGAAGCCCCAGCCAACCAGAACCGGCTGACCTGACCAAACACGACAGCGGAAACCGGCCCGGCTCAGGCAATCGACGCCGGGGCCGAGCCAGGCCCGTCGCGCCACTCCGTACGGATCACCTGTGTCAACACGCGGGAGCGTTGTGCCCCGACCCCCAGCGCCTTCCGCAGCACCTCCGCCGAGACCGGACGCTGATGCCGCACACGATGCTCCGCGTCAATCCGTCGTGCGCGCTCCACCAGCTCGGGATCAAGCCCCGTTGTTCTCTCTACGGGCTTCTCCAGGGAGAACGCATGTTGGTCGACCACTGACTCATCGGGACGCCAATCGACTGCCCCGTGCACGTCGACGAGAGCTTGCAGCAGTCCCGGGCCCACCTCGGACCAGCCGATCAGCAACAACGGCCCCACCGCGTCGAACAGTGCCTTGCCGACCTCGCCAGCGGCGAGCGGCTCGGCGACGTTCAACGCCAACGTCACGACGCTCGCACCGACCAGGAGCCGTCGTGCCGACCGCAAGGTCACGGAAGAAGCGCCGCATGCCGACAGCCGCCGAACCGCGACAAGCAACGCCACAACCGTCAGATCAACCGCCGGTGCAACCAACGGCGCCACCCAGACCGGAACACCCAACCGAAGAGCAAGCGCCAGCACGTTCCCGAAACCGAACAGGAACGTCAGCCCAACCACCACACCCACCATGATGCTGACCGCCGAGACGACCGGATCACGCCGCACACCCGGCACCATCACGACAACCACCCCAGCACGCGTCGCAATACCCAGCCTGAACCACACGACACCAGCCGACATTTGCGAGCCCGAGGCGAGCCCGAGACCTCCACCACACGACAACACCGGCCGACACACCACAACACCACCGAAGCCCCGCGACCACACGAAAAGGTCTTGTCCGGCATCACTCGACACCACCCGACACGTCAGGCAGCGAACTCTTAACCAGCGGGTTCGGGGTTCGAGTCCCTGATGGCGCACACTCACTCCCCAGGTTCGAGAAGTTTTCGACCTGGGGATTTGTGCTGTCTGGGCGCGAGTCTTCCGTCTGCGGTCTGTCCATTGTGGTCTCCTGCGAGCCCGAGGGGAGCCCGAGAGCGCGGGCCGGGTGCAGCGCTGTCTTCCGCGGGATCGCACCGGCGAGTTTCCGCGACGCTTCGGCAAGAAGTTCCTGGGCGACGTTCGTGTAGAGGTCCATCGTCACCTTGATCGAGGAATGCCGGAGCATGTGCTGGATCACCTTGATGTCCACACCCGCGGCCAGAGCCAGAGTCGCCGCTCCGTGCCGCAGCCCGTGCAGCGTGATCGGCGGCAGATCCGCTATCTGAATCAAGCGAGCGAACTCGTCCGCGACGTCCGCAGGATGCAGCGGACTGCCGTCAGAGCGGGTGAAGATCCTTCGCAGCATTCGACCGCGCGCACAGCACCAGCCAACCGAACACCCGCGCCACCAGCAGACACAGAAACCTCATGACCACAACTCGCGATCATCGACCACCGAGCAGCCACCCCATCAACCACCCGCCCACACGCCATGAACCAGCTGGACAGAACCTACGACAGCGTTTCCGGCACCCACATGGTCGTCGCCGCAGGCGATCTGGCCTCCGGCGCCGACGCCGGGCATCTCGCCTCGGCCGCCGGGCTGGTGCCGGTGCCGCGGGATTCCGGCCGCCGCACCGGGAATCTGCACCGCCCCAAGCGCTACAGCCGTCGACGGCCAAATCGCCGCCGTCGCCCCATCCTCACCAAACTGCGACGCGAACACCCGAGCATGCTGATACGCCGCACCCGACGCCACCAAACCCGTCGCATCACACTGCACCCGCAACGACCACGACCGCACCCTTCGAACCACTGCTCCGTTCGGATGCCCAGCAGCACACTCGCGCATCAACTCCGCCGTCACGCCGGCTCACCCGACGACAGCTCACAATCCCCACCACCGCCGGAAACCCGCAGCTCAAAGAGCATATTTCCCGATGTAGAGATCGTCCGAACCGCCCCCCCCCGAGGGCCATGCTGCGAAGAAGCCTTCGACGAATTCCAGCGAACTCGAAGACCCCATGTCTCGGGAGCTCGACACTCACTCCGCCAGTCCGATTATGCTGGAGGTGGTGACATCGACCGCAGCATGATCACTCGCGGCTCGCTTCTCGTTTCAGACGCGACCACCGGAACCGCGAGACAGGAGTGAGCGTCTCGCATCGCTTCGCGGTGCCTACCCCCAATCCGCTGCCTCCGCGAGCGGGCCGGCCAGGAGACCGCCGTCGATGACGAAGTCGGCGCCGGTGCAGTAGCTGCTTTCCTCGGACAGCAAGAACGCGACCATCGCGGCGACCTCGCGGGGTTCCCCGATCCTGCCCATCGGCACAGTGGCCCCGGATTGGCTCTTGGTGTGGGCGATGTTTTCGCGCTGTCCCGCGCCCTGGCCGCCCATCATGGTGTCGATGAAGCCGGGCAGCACCGCGTTCACGCGGATTCCGCTGTCGGCGAGTTCGAGGGCCGCCTGCCGGGTGATGCCGCGGATCGCCCATTTCGCCGCGCTGTACGACCCGAGGCAGGGTTGCCCGACCGCGCCCGCGACGGAGGAGACGTTGACGATCGCGCCGCCGCCCGCCGCGCGGATCAGCGGGCTCATTGCACGGATGCCGAGCCATGCCCCGGTTTGGGACACCGCGACGACGCGGTCGTAGTCCGCGAGGCTGCTCGATTCGATGGTGCCGTCCGCGGCGATTCCCGCGCAGTTGACGAGTGCGGTCACCTTTCCGAACCGTGCTGCGGCGTCCGCTGCCAAGCTGGCCCAGTCGGCTTCGCGGCTGACATCGAGGTGCGCGTACCGCGCGTTCGGGCCGAGTTCGTCGGCGAACGCTGCGCCTTGCTCGTCCAAGACGTCGCCGACCACCACCTGCGCCCCTTCGGCGACGAGCAGCTGGGCAGTCGCCCTGCCGATGCCGCGTGCCGACGCTGCTCCGCTGACTACGGCGACGGTTCCCTTGAATCGGTGCACCTAAGACTCCTGGCAATCGGCGGCGAAGGCTGGTTGTTCCGGGTCCGCGGCGATCCCGCGATAGCGCGCCGGACGCGTCCTCTTCAACCAGAACCCATAGGCGGAGCCCAGCACGACGAGCGCGACCAGTGCCCAGGGCAGAGCGTCGATGAAGAAGGACTCGGCACCGGTCAAGGCGTGGAAGTTACGGACGATCAGCACGACGAGCAATCCCAGCCCGACGAAGGCCACGGCTGTTGCGATCAGGGTGCCGGTCAGGTTCGCCCGTCGCCGCCAGAAATACACGCCGATGGCTGCGGATGCGGCGAGCTGCAACAGAACCACGCCGAGGGTCCCGAGACCGGTCATCGACGTCACGACGTCCAAATACGGATCCATCCCGGCAGCCATCGCGATGCCGATGCAGAGCAGGTTGACGGCGGTCTGGACGAGGCTGGCGTGCGACGGGGTGCCATGGCTGGGATGCGCCACACCAAGCCAGCGCGGAAGCAACCCCTGCCGTCCGGCGACGAACACGTACCGGTTCGTCACATTGTGCAGGGAGAGCAGCGAAGCGAGCAGGCTCGTCAGGTACGTCAGCTGCATGACGGCGGTCAGCGCGGACGAGGCATAACTGTCGCTGAGATCGAAGAAGGTGTTGCCGAGTTCTTTCGCCGCGTACGGCTGGACCTGGTCCGGGCCGATCGCGCCCACGGCGATCCAGGTCGACAGGAAGTAGAAGACCGAGATCACCCCGACCGACAGGTAGGTCGATCGCGGCACCGTCTTGCGCGGCTCGTCGGTCTCCTCGCCGTAGAGCGCTGCCGACTCGAACCCGATGAACGACAGCAACGCGAACATCAGGCCGAGCCCGATCGAACCAGTGCTGGCGACGCGGTGCGGCGCGAAGATCGACAGCGGGAACGCGTCGAGTCCTTTGTGGACGACGATCGCCACGTCCAGCACTACGATCATGGCGACCTCGGCAGCGAGCAGGACCACCAAGACCTTGGCGGCGACGTCGATCTCTCGGTACCCGAGGAACCCGACCACGGCGACGGCGATCACCGAAAGGACCGGCCAGGGCACGGTGAGACCGAACAGCGAGTGCAGCACGAGGCTGCCGAAGTAGCCCAGACCGGCAACGCAGGTGAGCGCGACGGCGTTGTATGCCACGATCGCGACCAGCGCCGCCGCGACTGCCGGGGGTTTGCCGAGACCCACCGCGATGAATTTGTAGAATCCGCCGGCGCTGCTCATCCGGCGGCAGATCGCGGCGTATCCCACTGCGAAGAACAGCAGGACCACCCCGGCGATCAGGAACGCGGCGGGGGTCGACGCCCCGCTGCCGATCGCGAAGCTCAGCGGCACGATGCCGGCGATGCACGAGATGGGCGCCGCGGCCGCGACGACCATGACCGTGATCTTGAAGGTGGTGAGTCTTCCTTTGAGGACCGGGGAACTGTCGGACGTCGTAGGGCGCTTTTGTGCAGTCACGTGCTTCGTCGCTCCTGTGACTCGAACCGGGGGTGAGTTGGGGTGCTTCCGAGGTCAGGCCGAGGCAGCGGTGTGCACTTGCGCGAGAAAACCGGCGTCTCCGTGTCCGGCGGCCGCGGCGTTCTCCAGGTTCCCGATCGCGGCCGCCAGGATGCTGCCGCGCTGTCCGGCGGCGAGCATGGTCTCGTGCCATTGCCGCGCGGCGCCGAGATACACCGCCAGGGTCGCGTCAGCGGTGGAGTAGTCGTCTTTGGACAGTGCGGCGGCGAGACTCCGGGCCTGTGCCTGGAAAAGGTCCAGCCAGTAGTCGAGCGACACTTCGGGCCGGGTCGGATCGATGCCGCTGTCGCGGAGAAAGGCCAGCGCTTCGCAGAACGCGCCGAGGCCGGCGGTGTAGAACGTTCCGGCGAGCGCGGCGTCGAGAATGGCTGCGGTTCCAGGGTCTTCTCCGACGTAGGCGGCTCCGCCCGCGACGGTGGTCAACGCTGCCTTGCAGTCGTCCCACACCGTGCTGTCACCGGAGAAATTGACGAGCGCTTCCGCACTGCCGATGTCGGACGGATAGCACTGGACGGTTCCGTCGAGGTACCGGCCGCCCGCCTCCGTCACTCGCTGTGCCAACTCGCGCGCCAGCGCGGGAGTTCCGGACATCAGGTTCACCACCGCCTTGCCTTCGGCTCGTTCGAGCCGTTCGCCAAGGACTTCGCGCGCGGAGCCTGCGTCCAGCATCGTGAGGAGCACCGCGTCGCTGGTCTCGAGCGCTGAATCGACATCGGCGTGCACGGTCACGCCCTGGCCGGCCAACTGCCGGGCACGGGACGCCGTCCGGTTCCACGCTCCCGTCGGGACGCCCGCGCCCGCCAACGCCCGCGCCACCGCCGAGCCCATCAAACCGGTTCCGAGGGCCGAGAATCGCATTTCGGCTCCTTCCCGAAGGATCGCTGCTCGCGTCTGGTGCCGTAGCTTGCGCCTGCCGGCGGCGACAGCAATGTGCCGAGACCGGACACCCCGCGCGAGTCTTTGTCGTTGTCGGTGGAACCGTGCGGCGCGGCCGGGCGGGGAAACTCCGCTCGGCAAGCCGGGGGAACCCTGCCCCCGCACGAAGAAGGGATCCTTCATGGTGCGCATCAGCGTGTGCCAGCTGACTTCAGAAAACGAACCTGCCGAGAATCTGCAGGCCATCCGGAAAGCCGTCGCTTCCGCTACGGCTGAGGGCGCCCGCGTGGTTGTCTTTCCCGAAGCCGCGATGGCCCGCTTCGGGACACCGCTGTTTCCGCTCGCGGAGCCGATCGACGGACCTTGGGCCAAGGGGCTCGCGCAGCTCGCGGACGACCACGACGTCCTGGTGGTGGCCGGGATGTTCACTCCGGCCGACGCGGGCCGGGTGCGGAACACCTTGCTAGTCACCGGTTTGGGCCACCACACCGGATACGACAAAATCCACCTGTACGACGCCTTTGGGTTCCGCGAGTCCGACACGGTGGCCGCCGGTACCGAACCGCTGGTCCTCGACGTCGACGGCGTCAAGATCGGCTTCGCGACCTGTTACGACGTACGGTTTCCCGAGCTGTTCCGCGAACTGGCCGACCGCGGAGCGTCCATTGTGGTCCTTCCAGCGTCGTGGGGAGCGGGCGAAGGCAAGCAGGAACAATGGGAGGTCTTGGTCCGCGCCCGCGCGCTGGACTCCGGCTGCTGGATCGTCGCCTGCGACCAGGCGGATCCGACTGCGAGCGGGATCGAGACCCAGCCTGGCGTGCCGGCCGGAATCGGCTGCTCCATGGTCGTGGACGGGTTCGGGCGGGTGCACGCTCAGCTCAGCGCCGGCCCGGACACCGCAGTCGTCGGCCTGGACCCGGAGGTCGCCGTCCGGGCCCGCAACGCTACCGGCGCGCTCGTCAACCGCCGGTAGCGGAACGCCCGGCACACCGCGGCGCGGTGTGCCGGGCAGCTTCAAGGTGTCACTCCGCGGCTAGTTCGCCGTGCTCCAGCGCCGGCTCAGCAATCCCTTCGCTTTCGGCCTTCGCGGAACGCTTGCGCATGACGGCCCGGATGACGATGCCCAGGGCAAGCCAGACGGCCGCCGCGAAGACCGCGGTGTTGTAGGGGCTGGCCGGAAGCGGGAAGAATTGCGCCTTCACCGAAATTCCGATCAGCGCCACGACGATCACGGGCGCGACGTACTTCACTACGAAGCCCGATTTGACCCGATGGCCCACGACTGAGCCGGCGATGGCCACGACCGGGTAGATCACCGCGATCAGGACCGCGTCCACGACGTACATCCAGCTGAAGGCAACCAGGCCGCCTTGGGCGCTGCCGCCCTGCCAGGCCCAGCTGATCAGGCATCCGGCCAGCGAGGCCGCGGCCAGCGTCCCGAGCGCCACGACCGGCGTCCGGAAGCGCGCGTGGGTCCGCGCGAATACCCGCGGCAGGTGCGCTTCGCGTCCCCATTCGAACAGCAGCCGGGCCGCGTAGTTCGTGAACGCCAGCGCGCCGGTGATCCCCGCGGTCGCGACGACGGCCAGCAGCAGACGCCCGAACCAGCCGACGAGGTACCGGTCGGACAGCTCGGTCACGACGTTGGCGCCGAGGGTGCCCCAATCGCCCATCTTCGCGGAACCGAGGCCCGACGTCAGCGCGAGCGAGGTCAGCAGGTAGAAGAGCACGACGATGCCCATCGTCAGCATGATGGCCCGTGGCACCGAGCGGCGCGGGTTGCGGGCTTCCTCGGCCATGAAGACCGCGCCTTCGGAGCCAGCGATGCATGTCACCGCCAGGCCGAGGCCCAGCAGGAAGCTTTCGATGCTTACGCCGTGCAGCGAGAAGGGCGACAGCGAGGACCAGTCGATCCCGTTCGCTCCGCCCTTGGCCAGGATGGCGAAGTCCAGCACCAGCACCGCGGCGATGCCGACCACGGTGAGCCCCAGCAGCAGCCGCACCGAGACCTGCACTCCGACGAAGGCGCAGGCGAGCAGGATCGGGGTGAGGATCAGCGCCCACGGCACCCAGCTCGCGGAAAGCCAGGTTTCCTTGGGCAGCGCGGCGGCGAAGAAGTTCTGCACCAAAAACGCGGAAGAGATGAACGTCGCCGGGGTGACGATGACCGCGATGCCGAGGTAGAGCCATCCGGTCACGTACCCGACGTCGCTGCCCAGTCCTTTGCGCGCGAAACTGTAGAGCCCGCCCGCCGCGGAGACGTGCCGCGAGAGACTGGCCATCACCAGCCCGAACGCGAACATCCCTACTCCGGCGAGAACGAAGGCCGCCGGGGTCGCACCGCCCGCGATGCCCGCCACGATCGACCCGGTGAGCAATGCCGAGTACTCCGGGGATACCCCGCCGGTCGCGACGGCGACCAGCCCGGCGATGCCGAGCGCGCCTTTCTTGAGGCCGCCGTTGTCAGTGGCGACTTTGTCACTGCTGTCCAGCGTCATGTCCGGTTCCATTCTGATGTGCCGAAGCGCGGCGGGCCACACCGCCACGCTAATGCGCACCGCGCCCGGCGGGGCGTCGGCGGACGCGGACCCGGCTGCGGCTTCCGGGTAGCTTGCGCCTCCGGCCCTTCTCGTCCATGTATCCAGACCGGACAGTGCCGCGGCGTCTTTGTCGCTATCCGTGCATCCCCGCCGCCCCGGCATCGGACCGCGATCCGCTGACCGCGATCCGTTGCGCACCGGCGCGACATTGTCCTGCCCGGTTTTGGTCGGTTCCGGCAAAGCGCGTCCGCCGTTTGTCACTCCGCACGGAGCGCCCGGCCGGGCCGGATTCCTAGCGTGAGCACATCAGCTCACCCGGAGGAATCCATGCCGCAACCCCCGCAGCGACGCAAGCTCGTCACGACCGTACCCGGCCCGGAATCACTGGCACGGCAGGAGAAACGCGCCGCAGAAGTGGCCGGAAGCTTCGGCAGCGTGCTGCCCGTCTTCGTCTCCCGGGCCGGCGGCGGCATCCTCGTCGACGTCGACGGCAACCACTTGATCGATTTCGCCTCGGGCATCGCGGTGACGAGTGTCGGAGCCTCCGCACCCGCGGTGGTCGAACGCATTTCGGACCAGGCCGAGCGTTTTACGCACACCTGTTTCCTCGTCACCGGATACGACGGATTCGTGGACGTTGCCGCCGCACTCAACCGGCTCACGCCCGGCGACCATCCGAAAAAGACAGCACTGTTCACCACCGGCGCGGAAGCGGTCGAGAACGCGGTCAAGATCGCCCGCACCGCGACCGGCCGCCCTGCTGTGGTGGTGCTCGGGCACGCGTATCACGGCCGAACGCTGCTGACCATGACGATGACCGCGAAGAATTCTCCCTACAAGGACGGATTCGGCCCCTTCGCCCCGGATGTCCACCGGGTTCCTTCGCCGTATCCGTACCGGTGGCCGGGCGGGCCGGAGCGCGCCGCGACGGAAGCCCTCGCGGCTCTCCGCGACATCGTCGAGACCCAGATCGGCGCGCACAACGTCGCCGCGATCGTCGCCGAACCCATCCAGGGCGAAGGCGGGTTCATCGTTCCGCCGCCCGGCTATCTGAAGGGAGTCCGGGATTTCGCGTCCGAGCACGGCATCCTGTTCGTCGCCGACGAAATCCAGACCGGGCTCGCCCGGACCGGTGCGCTTTTCGCTTGTGAGCACGAGGGAGTCGTCCCGGACCTCATCACGACGGCGAAGGCTCTCGGCGGCGGGTTGCCGTTGTCCGCGGTGACCGGACGAGCGGAACTGATGGACGCCGTCGCGCCCGGCGGGCTCGGCGGCACCTACGCGGGCAACCCGGTCGCCTGCGCCGCCGCGCTCGGCGTGCTCGAAACCATCGAACGCGAGAATCTCGTGCAGAAGGCAAAAGACATCGAAGCCACGGTGCGGCCACGACTCGAAGCACTGACCGGACCGCGGTCCATCGTCGGCGAGGTGCGCGGCCGGGGCGCGATGCAGGCGCTGGAATTCGTCCGTCCCGGCACCACGGAACCCGCGCCGGACCTCGCCCGGGCAGTCGCCGCGCGTTGTCACGGCGAGGGAGTGCTCGTTCTCGTGTGCGGCACCTACGGCAACGTCGTGCGCTTGCTGCCGCCGCTCGTCATCGAGCCGGAATTGCTCGACGACGGCCTCACTGTCCTGGAAACCGCGATCAAGGCGGCGTCATGACGATCGTGTCCTATGACCCGAAGACCGCGGCAGCCAACGGAGTCGTGCCCGAATCCAGCCGCGAAGACGTCCGCCGGGCAGTCGCGCGGGCAACGGCTGCCGCGGCGAAGGTCGCCGATGCCTCTCCCTCCGAGCGTTCGGCCTGGCTCCATGCCGTCGCGGACGCGCTCGAAAGCGACCTCGAGGCGTTGACGGCGCTCGCCGACTCCGAAACCGGCCTCGGACCGGAACGGCTGCGCGGCGAAGTGCTGCGGACTGCCGGGCAGCTGCGGTTCTACGGCCAGGTCGCGGCGGAAGGTTCTTACCTCGGCGTGACGATCGACCCGGCCGCGCGTCTCGTGCGCCTCAACCGGCCGCTGGGACCGGTCGCCGTGTTCGGCGCGAGCAACTTCCCGTTCGCGTTCGGAACTCTGGGCAACGACTTCGCCTCCGCCGCGGCCGCCGGTTGCCCAGTGGTGGCGAAGAGCCACCCTGCCCACCCCATGCTCGCGGCCCGGCTCTCGGAGCTGGCGGCCGAGGCGCTGACCGTCGCAGGCGCCCCGCCCGGCACGTTCGCGGCCGTCGCCGGCCACCACGCCGGTACCGAACTGGTCCAGGCGAACGACATCGCCGCGGTCGCGTTCACCGGTTCCCAGGCAGGCGGAATGGCGTTGTGGCGGCTTGCCTCCGAACGCGCGGTGGTCATTCCCGTTTACGCCGAGATGGGCACGGTCAACCCGGTACTGGTCACACCGTCCGCGGGGCAGGACATCGGCGCGGTCGCCCGCGGCTTTGTCGGCTCCTTCACTGCGGGAGCCGGTCAGTTCTGCACGAAGCCCGGCTTGCTTTTCGCCCCGGCAGGCACGGGTGCCGCGGTCGCGGTGGCCGCCGCGCTCCGGCAGGCTGCCCCTCAGCCGGTGATGCTGACCGGCGCCATCGCGGATTCCGTTCGCCGCGGCCTCGGCGAACTCCGTGCCGCCGGTGCCCGGATCGTCGCGCTGATCGACCGCCCCGGCACCGGATGGACAGCCCCCGCCGCGGTGCTCGCAGCCCCCGTCGACGCGCTGGAGCCCGGCAGCCGACTTTTGGAGGAATGCTTCGGCCCGGTCGCCGTGGTAGTCGAATACGCGAGCACAGCCGAACTCCGCTCGTCCGTCGCACGGCTTCAGGGCGCGCTCGCGGCGAGCGTCGTCACCGACGGCACTAGCGCCGATCCCGACGCTTCAGCATTCCTCGACATGCTGACGCCGAAAGTCGGCCGGGTCGTCGTCGACGGACGGCCGACCGGAGTCGCGTACTCGTGGGCTCAGCAGCACGGCGGTCCGTGGCCCGCGACATCGTGTCCTCAGGCGACCTCGGTGGGAGCGGCCGCGCTCGACCGGTTCGTCCGGCCCGTCGCGTACCAGTCCGTGCCTGATCAGTGGCTCCCCCCAGCCGCACAGCCCGGCAATCCGTGGCAGATCCCGCACCGCACCGTGGGAGACCTGCCGTGACCGCCCCGCTCGACGGAATTCTCGTCGCCGACTTCAGCCGGGTGCTCGCCGGCCCGCTCGCTGCCGCCACGCTGGCCGACCTCGGCGCGACGGTGATCAAGGTGGAACGGCCCGGAGTCGGGGACGACACGCGGCGCTGGGGTCCGCCGTGGACGGACAACTCCAGTTCCTACTTCGAATGCGCGAACCGCTCCAAGCGTTCGATCGAACTCGACCTTGCCGACCCCGCCGACCACGCGCTCGCCGCCGAACTCGCCCGCCGCGCCGACGTCCTCCTGGAGAACTTCCGGCCCGGAGCCATGGCCGAGCTGGGACTCGGCTACGACCGAGTCCGCGCCGTCAACCCCGGGGTGGTGTACGCGTCGGTCAGCGGATTCGGCAGCCGGGGCGGAGCCGCGTTGCCCGGCTACGACTTCCTCGTGCAAGCGGTCGGCGGGCTGATGAGCATCACCGGAACACCTGACGACCCGGTGAAAGCCGGCGTCGCTCTCGTGGACGTCCTCACCGCCAAAGACGCCGTCGTCGGAGTGCTCGCCGCGCTGCGCGCCCGGGAACGCAGCGGGAACGGACAGCTGCTGGAGGTCAACCTGCTGTCCAGCCTGCTCGGAGCACTGGCCAACCAGGCATCCGCGTACCTGGCGACCGGCACTCCCCCGGTCAGCATGGGCAACCGGCATCCCTCCATCGCTCCGTACGAAACGCTGGCGGCCAAAGACGGTTTCCTCGCGATCTGCTGCGGCAACGACGAGCAATTCGCCCGGCTCACCGCAGAACTCGGGATCCCGCAGGCGGCCGACGACGATCGGTTCGCCGCTAACCGCGACCGGGTCGAGCACCGAGGCGAACTGATCGAACTGCTGGAACGCGCCCTCGCGGCGGACACCGTCGACGTCTGGGTCGAGCGGCTCACCTCCGCGAACCTCGCCGCCGGGAAAGTCGGAACCGTCCAGGACGGATTCGAACTGGCCGAACGTCTCGGTCTCGACCCGACAGTGTCCGTCGGCCCCGGCGCGCCCGCGCAGGTCCGGCATCCCGTCACTTTCCACTCGACCCCCGTCACCCGCTACACCGCCCCGCCTCGGCTCGGCGAGCACAACGCCGACCTTCGCCGCTGGCTGACCGAGGAGACCGACCGATGACCACCCCCGCTGTCACTCCGCTCGACCTGCTCCGCATCGACGACTTGCTCAGCTCCGAAGAGAAGGCCGTAAGGGAGTCCGTCCGGCGGCTGAGTGCCGATCGCATCGCGCCGCAGGTCGCCGGATGGTTCGAAGACGGACGCATCGACGACGTCCGCGGGCTCGCCAAGGAACTCGGCGCCCTCGGCGTGCTCGGCATGCACCTCGACGGATACGGCTGCGCCGGGATGTCGGCCACCGATTACGGACTGGCCTGCCTGGAGCTCGAAGCCGTCGACTCCGGCATCCGGTCGCTGGTTTCAGTCCAGGGCTCTCTCGCGATGTTCGCGATCCACCGCTGGGGCTCGGAGGAGCAGAAGACGCACTGGCTGCCGAGGATGGCCGCCGGCGACGCGATCGGCTGCTTCGGCCTCACCGAGCCCGACCACGGCTCCGACCCGGCCGGGATGACGACCCGGGCGCGCCGGGACGGGACGGACTGGCTGCTCACCGGCCGTAAGATGTGGATCACCAACGGCTCGGTCGCCGACGTCGCGATCATCTGGGCGCGGACCGACGACGGCATCCGCGGCTTCGTCGTCCCCGCCGGCGTGCCCGGTTTCTCCGCGACGGAAATCAAGCACAAGCTGTCGTTGCGCGCGTCGGTCACCAGCGAACTGGTCCTCGACGACGTCCGGCTGCCCGCAGACGCGATCCTGCCCGGGGCGCGGGGGCTGGCCGGGCCGCTCAGCTGCCTGAACGAAGCACGCTACGGCATCGCGTGGGGCGCGATGGGCGCAGCGCGCGCAGCGCTGGAAGCCGCGCTCTCGTACGCGAACGACCGGGTCCAGTTCGGCCGTCCGATCTCCGCTTTTCAGCTGACGCAGCAGAAGCTCGTCGAGATGAACCTCGAGTACGCCAAGGGATTGCTGCTCGCAGTGCACCTCGGGCGGCGCAAGGACGCCGGGAGTTTGCGGCCCGAGCAGGTGAGCCTCGGAAAGCTGAACAACGTCCGGGAAGCTCTCGCGATCTGCCGCACGGCGCGCACGATCCTCGGCGCGAACGGGATTTCGCTGGAGTACCCGGTCATCCGCCACGCCGCCAACCTCGAATCCGTGCTCACCTACGAGGGCACAGTCGAGATGCACACGCTCGTGGTCGGGCAGGCGATGACCGGGCACGCCGCGTTCCGCTGACCGCCGCTACAGCCAGGACGTCGGGTCCAGGCGGGTCAGCAACCCGGTGACGGGATCGACCCGCCGGCCCGCGCCCCGGACCTCGTCGGCGCGCACGAGCGCTGCCCGGACGAGCTGCCCGCCCAGGAACCGCACCGGCTCGCCGGGCAGCCGCCGCCCGGGCAGCCGGGTCAGGCCGCACTCGCTCCACTCGTCGCGCACCCCGGTCGCGAGACTCGCCAGGATCCGGCCGCCGAGCCGGGACGGCCCCACGCCGTCGCCGGAGTACCCGGTGCCGACGAACAGCCGCGGACGGCCGGGCCAGGCGGCGAAGAACGGCAGCGACGTCAGCGAGTACTCCACCGGAGCTCGCCAAGATGTCACTGCCAGGGACGCGAGCGCGGGGAACGTCCGGGCGAACTCGCGCCGCAGCAAGGCAGGGCGCGGCACGGGGCCGAACATCGAGCTGGCACCGCGATCCCGGAACCCCAGTCCGACTCCGCCCTTGCCGAACAGCAGTCTGCCGTCGGCCGTCGTGCGCCAGTAGTCGAGCAACCGGCGGGAGTCCGACGTTCCCACGCCGGCGCCCGCGACCCCGCGCACCTGCTCGGGAAGCGGTTCGGTGACGAAGTTGTCGCTGGCGGTCAACACGAGGTGGCGGCGGACCCACGGAATCACCGACGCCCACGCGTTGATCGCCAGCACAACGCGGTCCGCGACCACCTCCCCGCTGCCAGTGCGCACCCGTACCGGCCCCGCGCCGTCTTCGACGGATCGGACCGGGCTCTGTTCGAAAACGTCCGCGCCCAGATCGACCGCGGCCTGCCGAAGGCCACGGGCCAGCCTCGCTGGCTGGAGCGTCGCCGCGGTCGGGTCGAACACGCCGCCCCGCGCGGGACTGCCGCCGAGGTCCACCGCACGTTCCGGCGAGACCGGGCGCAGCGGAGATCCGGACACAGTGGACAGTGCGTCGAGAGTGTCCTGCCACGCCCCGTCCTGGTCCGGTGCGGTCGACGTCCACAGCCAGCCGCACCGCCGGATCGCGGCGTCGATGGCGTGCTGTTCGGCGAACGCCACGATCTCGTCGACCGCGTCCGCCGATGCCTGTGCCAGCCAGGCCGCCTCGGACGGTCCGAGATGGGCGGCCAGCGCCGGGTACTTCGGCCAGAGGTTCATCAGGAAGCCCGCATTCGTTCCGCTGGCGCCGCTGCCGCACAGCCCGGCTTCGAGCACGGTCACCCGGATCCCGGGGTGCCGCTGTCTGAGCTCGACGGCCGTCCACAGGCCGGTGTACCCGCCGCCGACGACGCAGACGTCGGCGTGCCGCCGCCCGTGCAGACGAGGACTCCGGCCGGGATCGGTGCGCAGCGCTTCGGCGAGCCAGTGGCTCGACCTGCTTGCCGGGCCCGGCCGGTTCCGCAGCCGCGTCACGCGGTGCCCGCGGTGGTCAGCTCCGCGATGAGCGCATCCGCCCAGCCCGGGTCGTAAGCGACCAGCCGCGGGAAACCGCCGTCGTCCGGACGCGCGGTCCAGTGGTAGTCGACGCCCGGGTTGTGCAGCACCGAACCGGACCCGCCGACGAACAGATGCGGGCTGCCCACGATCTCGGCACGGCACGCGGTCCGCCATTGTTCGTGCACCGCACGGATTCCGGCGCCCTCGCCGAGCGCGTGCGCGAGCGCCTCCTCGTCCACCGACGGGCAGTCCGCGGCGAGGTCGAGGATCTCGCTCTCCACGCTGATGCATCGGCTTTCCGCGTAGAACGCGTGGCGCAGCAACGCATCGAGTTCATCGCTGCCGGTCAGGCCGCCGATCCGCTCGTCCTTCGCGGCTTGCACCGCGGCCATCGCCGGCACCGTCGTCACAGGATAACTGCTCTCGGGCGCGGCCCACTGCTGCCAGCGCAGGTCCGCGCACACCCCGGCGATCGCGACGATCTCCGCGTCCAGGATCGCTTTGGGGGTCGCGCGCCGGTTGAACAGCTCCAGCGGAAAGCTGCGGTGGTCCACCGCGATCGGCAGCCGGGCCTGATCCGCGGCGGCGTGCAGGGTGGTCAGCGCCAGCGACGCCCACGGGCAGCCGAGATCGGACCACACGGTCACGACACGGGGAGACGGATTGCGCACCGGTTCGGTCATCCGGCGATTGTCGGTGCCGTGCGCGGGTCTCCGCATGCGCGCAGCCGCACAAGCCCGCAGGCGGATTTGTCGTTCTCCGGCAAAGCATCGTTTGTCGGATGACGTGCACAAGCCCGCGTTCGTTTGCGCGCTTGCGTAGAGCCGAGTCCGGATGGACGTGCACATACTGGGGCACCATCGCCGGCTGAAGGAGCGTTGATGAAAGTACCGCCCCTGCGCTACGCCGCCCCAGCGACGGTCGCCGAAGCCGCGGTGGCGCTCGCCGCCGACGAAGACGCGAAAATCATCGCCGGCGGGCAGAGTTTGATGCCCCTGCTGGCGATCCGGCTCGCGGCCCCGTCGGTGCTGGTCGACCTCGGCCGGGTCCGCGGACTCGGCGCGATCGAAGAACACGGGGATTTCCTCCGGATCGGCGCGATGGCCACCCATCGCGAGGTCGTCGAATCCGGGCTGATCCGCCGCCGCGCACCGTTGTTCGCCGAGGCGGGCCGGTACATCGCACACCCCCAGATCCGGTCGCGCGGCACACTGGGCGGAGCGCTGGCCCACGGCGACAACGCCGGGGAATGGCCGCTGGCGCTGCTGACGCTCGGCGGGATGGTCGAGGCGGAAAGCGTCCGGGGCCGCCGCACTATCGACGCGGACGACCTGTTCGTCGGGCCGTACCTGACCGGCCTCGCCGCCGACGAGGTGCTGACCGACGTCTGGATCTCCGCAGTCGCCAGCGGCTGGGGCTTCGCCGAAGCGGCCCGGCGGGCCGGCGACTACGGCCTCGCGCTGATCGGCGTCCGCCTCGACATCGAAGACGGCCAGTGCCGCGACGCGCGGGTCGTGGTCGGCGCGGCCGCCGGAACCGTGCAGCGGGTCCCGGCCGCAGAACAGGTGCTGACCGACGTGCCGGCCGACGCGCAGACGGCGCGGGCCGCGGGCGCGGCGGCCGCCGATTCCCTCACCTTTATCGCAGACATCCACGGATCCGCGGCCTACCGCAGGCACCTCGTCGCCGGACTGGTCGAGCGCGCGGTCCGGCAGGCAGGAGGAATCCGGTGACCGCTGTTCCCGAGTCGGTGTCCACAGCGGACTCGACGATCACCGTCAACGGCACCGCCCGCAGCAGCCGGGTCGAGGTCCGCACGACCCTGGCCGACCACCTCCGCGAGGAGCTGGGCCTGACCGGCACCAAGCTCGGCTGCGAGCACGGCGTCTGCGGCGCGTGCACCGTCCTGGTCGACGAGCAGCCTGCCCGGGCCTGCCTGATGCTGGCCGTCCAGGCCGACGGCCGCAGCGTGTGCACCGTGGAAGGGTTGGCGCGCCAGAACACGCTTTCCCGCCTGCAGGAGTCCTTCCGCGCGCACCACGCGCTGCAGTGCGGCTTCTGTACCGCCGGGTTCCTGATGTCCGCCACCGCGTTGCTGGCGGACAATCCGGCGCCGACGCGTGCCGAGGTAGTGGATGCGCTGTCCGGGAACATCTGCCGGTGCACCGGCTACCAGAAAATCGTCGAAGCGGTATTGCACGCCGCCCAGAACGCGGAGGAGACCGCCGGTGACGACTGAGCCAGCCCAGGACCCGGTCCGCGGACAGCACGCGTCCGTTCCCCGGGTCGCCGCCCGCTCCGTCGGCGCGCGGGTCGCCCGGCACGAAGACCCCCGGCTGCTGACCGGGCGCGGCCGGTATCTCGCGGACGTCCGGCTGCCGGGCGAACTGCACGCCGCCTTCGTCCGCAGCCCGCTCGCCCATGCCCGCGTCACCGCCCTCGAAACAGCCGAGGCGACCGGCATGCCCGGCGTCCGCCTGGTCTGGACGGCGGCCGACGTCGCTCCCGTGTGCGAGGGGGTGGAGGGCGCTCTCGCCGTCGAGGGATGCGTGCCCACCGTCATGCCGCTGCTGGCCAAGGACATCGTCCGCTACGTCGGCGAACCCGTCGCGGTCGTTGTCGCGGACACCCGCGCGCTGGCCGAGGACGCCGCCGACGCCGTGTCCGTCGACTACGACCGGCTTCCCGCCGTGCTCGACCCCCGAGAAGCCCGGCTGGGCGGACCTGCAGCGAACGAGCAGCTCAGCGACAACATCGGCCTCCTCGGCGGCAAGACGTGCGGCGACGTCGAAGGGGCCTTCGCCGAAGCGCATCGAGTCGTGGCGGCCACTTACCACTCCGGCCGGCTGTCCGCGACGCCGATGGAAACCCGCGGCTGCATCGCCGACTTCGACTGGACGACCGGAGAACTGACCTTCTGGACCTCCACCCAGATGCCGCACTACGTGCGCTACTGCCTCAGCGCGTACCTGGGTTTCGCGGAACAGCTCGTCGAGGTCCGCACCCCGGACACCGGCGGCGGATTCGGGCAGAAAGCCCACCTCTACCCCGAAGAACTCGTCGTCCCGCTGCTCGCGCGCGAGGCGGGCGCGCCGGTCAAATGGGTCGAAGACCGCCGGGAAAACCTCATGGCGGGAGCGCACGCCCACGAACAATTCGTCACCATCGCCTACGCGCTCGACGAGCACGCCAGGATCACCGCGGTCCGGACGCACGCGCTCGGCGACGGCGGCGCCTACCACTCGCTCCCCTGGTCCATGGGCGTCGAGCCGTGGTGCACCGCCGCCGTGACTCCGACCGGCGTCTACGACATCGCGGCGGCCGAATACGTCTACGAGGCCACCGCGACCAACAAAACGCCGGTAGGCGCGTACCGCGGCGTCGGCTACATGGCGGGCACTCTCGCCCGGGAAGTCCTCGCCGACGAGGCCGCCCGGGAGTGCGGCCTGTCCCCGTTCGAATTCCGCCGGCGAAACGTGGTCAAAAGCTTCCCGTGGGTGAATCCGCAAGGCGTCACGTTCGACGAGGGCAGCTGGCTCGAGACGATCGACACCCTCGAAAAGATGGTCGGCTACCCCGAGTTTCTGGCGCGCCAAGCCGCGGCCCGGAAAGAGGGCCGATACCTCGGGCTCGGCCTCAGCGTCTTCGTCGAGAGCAGCGGGGAAAGCACCGCGATGGGCCGGATGCACGGCTTGCCGGACGTCTACCACGACACCGCGACCGTCCGGATGGACCCCAACGGCCGCGCGACCGTCTCGATCGGGCTGACCACGCAAGGGCAAGGAAACCGCACCACCATCGCGCAGGTGGCCGCCGACATGCTCGGCATCCCTTACGAAAACGTCGCCGTCCGGGCGGCGGAATCCACCTCCTACGCCTACGGCAGCGGCACCGTCGGCAGCCGCGGCGCCGTCATCGCGGGCGGCGCGGTCAGCCGGGCCGCGCATGTCCTCCGCACGAAAATCCTTGCCGTGGCGGCGAATCTGCTCGAAGCGGCACCGGACGACATCGTCCTGGAGAACGGTGTCGCCGCGGTGAAAGGCGTCTCTGGCGCCGAGGTCAGCGTGGCCGACGTGTGCACCGCCATCTTCTTCGACGCTTCCGCCTGGCCCGAGGACTTCGACCCGGCCATGGAAGCCACTTCGGCCTACGACGCGGCGAGGCCGATGTTTTCCAACGGCGGGCACGCGATGGTCGTCGAAGCCGATCCGTTCACCGGTTTCGTCACCGTCGAAAAAGTCTGGTCGGTGGAAGACTGCGGAACCGTCATCAACCCGGACATCGTCGACGGCCAGATCCGCGGCGGCGTCGTGCAGGGAATCGGCGCCGCGTTGTTCGAACGGCTCGCCTACGACGCGGACGGCCAATTGCAGACCACCACCCTGCTCGACTACCAACTGCCCACAATGGACGTTGCGCCGCCGTTCGAGATCGCGCACCTGTGCTCTCCGTCGGCCCACACCGCCTACGGCATCAAGGGAATGGGCGAATCCGGCCTGATCGCCGCCCCGGCCGCGGTCCTGAACGCCGTCAACGACGCGCTGGGCCCGTTCGGCGCGCAGTTGCGCGCGATCCCGGTGACGCCCGAAGCCGTCGTCGACGCGGTCGCCGCCGCGGAACCGGTTCGCCGGTGATCACGGCGTCTTCCGCACACCAGGACAATTCACCCGGCCGCATTGTGCGTTCGCACCGATGGAAACCCGGCGGCCCGCGGCCAGAGTACGGACGGCAGGAATTCAGCCGGCGCGCCCGCGCCGGAATCGACAAGGAGCTGTCATGAATCACGAGACGATCGTCGTCGGCGCCGGGTTCGCCGGGCTCCGGGCGGCCAGGGAGCTCGCCGCCGCGGGCCGGTCGGTGCTGCTGCTCGAAGGCGGCGACCGGATCGGCGGCCGGGCCTACCGCCGCCGTTCGGCCACCTCGCCCTCGCTGTTCGTGGAAGCCGGCGGCGCGTACGTCTCCCGTCATCACCATCCGCGGGTCGGCGCCGAAATCGACCGGTACGGCCTGCGCACCGAACCTGCCGCACCCGCGACTGTGTTCCGCAACCGGCTCGGCCCTGGCGAGCACGACTCGGCGTTCCCGATCCCGATCGAAGAGGCGGTCGAGGCCGAACGCGGCCTCTACGAGATGCTGCGCGACGCGCACCGGATCGACGTCGACGCCGGATTGGACCGCCAGGGCCTCGACGACCTCGACATCCCGCTGCTCGACTACGTCGACGGGCTGAAGCTGCCCCCGATCACCCGGCAGCTGGTGCTGTCCTGGGGGTGGAACATGATGGGCCGTCCGCCCGCCGAAGCGTCCGCGCTGTGGGCCCTGCAGTTCATCGCCGCCCACGACTACAGCCTGCTCGGCGTCGTGCTGTCCATCGACGAGGTCCTCACCGAAGGCACCTCCGCGCTGGCCGAGGCGATCGCCGCCGACGTCCCGGAGATCCGGCTGAACGCGGTCGTCAACGCGATCCGCCAACACGGCGACCACGTCGAGGTGATCGTCGACGAGGCCGAGCGGCTGACCGCCCGCGAGGTCGTCGTCGCGACGCCGCTGAACACGTGGCGCACCGTCGACTTCGACCCGCCGCTGCCCAAGGCCCGCGCCGCGGTGATCGGCGAGGGCCACGGCTGCCGCGGGCTGAAGCTGCTGCTGCAAGTGCGCGGAGTCCCCGAGGGCATCTCCTGCACCGGCGACGGCGTCTTCCCGACCGTGTACGACTACCTGCCCGCAGCGGACGGCGGCCGGATCGTCGTCGCGTTCACCGACTCGACGTCGCTCGACCCGACCGACTTCGGCGCGGTGGAAGCCGCCCTGCACCACTACCTGCCCGAAGCGGAGCTGGTCGGCGTCGACTACCACGACTGGTCCGGCGATCCGCTCTTCCGCGGTCCCTGGGTGTCGCCGGAGATCGGCCAGTTCAGCCGCGTCCACAAGGACCTCGGCGAGCGGCACGGCGCGGTGTGGTTCGCCGGTTCCGACGTCTCGCTGCGCTTCCCCGGCTACATCGAGGGCGCGTTCGAGACCGCAGACCGGGTCGTGCGGGAGATCCTCGCCGGATCCTGATCCGCCGCGAAACAGGAAGGGCGCCGTCCGACCGGACGGCGCCCTTCCCGCGTTGCTTCTCAGCGCGCGTCGAGCGCTCGCGCCGCAGCCTCGACGATCTGCTGATAACCCGTGCAGCGGCACAGGTTCCCGGAGATCGCGTCCCGGATCTCGCCCGCGGACAGCTGTTCCCCGCTGTCGTAGATCGGCTTGAGCGTCATCAGGAAGCCCGAGGTGCATAACCCGCATTGCAGCCCGTGGCAGGCGGAAAACGAATCCTGGAGCGGGTGCATCCGGCCGGTCTCGGCGTCGGCGAGACTCTCGACGGTCTCGACGACGCACCCGTCGGCCTGGACCGCCAGCGTGGTGCAGGACCGCACCGGCTCGCCGTCCAGCAGCACGGTGCACGAGCCGCACACGCCGTGTTCGCAGCCGACCCGCGTGCCCCGCAAATGCAAGTCGTGCCGAAGAAAGTCCGACAGCAGGCGGCGCGGCTCGATGTCTCGCTGGCAGTCCTGTCCGTTGACCTCGACGGTCACGCGGTGGGTGGTCATCGGCTGCTCCTCGCGCGCTCGGCGGCGGTCGTGACGGTCCGGCGGATCATGCTGGCGATCACCTGGCGGCGATAGCCCGGGCTGCCGTGGGCGGTCGCCATCGGGCTCAGCGACGGCAGCGCGGACTCCGCGGCCGCCGCGGCGTCGGCAGCACTCACCGAGGTGCCGATCAAAGCTGTTTCCGCCTCGGTGCACCGCACCGGACACGGTCCGCCGCCCAGCGCGACGATCCGCGCCCGCGTGCAGCGCCCGCGGTCGAGCGTCACGATGCTGACCGCACCGCCGATCGCGTAATCGCCGTGGCGCCGGGCAAATTCGGCGAACGCGCTCCCGCTGCCCGGCGGCAGCCGGGGAATCTCGAACCCGGTGATCATCTCGTCTTGCGCCAAGGTGTTCAGGAAGTGGCCGGCCACCAGGTCCGGCACCGGAATCTCCTGCACTGCGCCGGGAGACTGGATCGTGGCGACCGCCTCCAGCGCGGCGAGCACGACGGGCAGTTCGGCGGACGCGTCGGCGTGGGCGATCGAGCCGCCGATCGTGCCGCGCGTGCGGACCTGCGGATGCGCGATCCAGCCCGCGGCCTCGGACAGCACCGGCAGGTGCGAGGCCAACGTCGGGGAACGCTCCAGTTTCCGGTGCCGCACCAGCGCGCCGATGCGGATCGCGTCCGCGCCTGCCCCGATGTCGGCGAGCCGCGGGATGCGGTTGACGTCGATCAGCAGCGACGGCCGCGCCAGCCGGAAGTTCATCAACGGCACCAGGCTCTGGCCGCCGGCCAGCAGCTTCGCGTCATCCCCCGCGCTCCGCAACAGGTCGACGGCGGACTCGACGCTGTCGGCGACGACATAGTCGAATGGCGGCGGTTTCATGTCTGCGGCACCTCGTCGGTCAGCTCGGGCATCCCCCGACTATGACCGCAGGTCCGCTCGCGGCGCTGCACCGTCGCCGACAACACTCGGCCCGAGTTGTCACGCATCCGACAATCGCCCTCGGCTCAGAGCCGCACGATCGGGTCGACCGGGGACTCCGCCGCGGAGATCGCACGCAACGCGGCCAGCAGGCGGAGTGCGACGACGAGCTCGTCTCGCCGGGCGACGACCTCTACGCCGAGCCGTTCCTCCACCGTGCGCAGGCGGTACGCGACGGTCCGTTCGTGCACTTGCAGCTGCGCCGCCGCTTTCGTCGCGTTGCACCCGGATCCGAAGTACACCCGCATCGTGTCGCACAGCACCTCGGTCCGGGCGTCGCCGAAATCGAGCGGGCCGAGCTGCTGGGCCACGAGATCCCGGGCGGCCTGGAGATCTTGGAGGAACAGCGCTTCCAGTGCCACGTCCGCGTAGCGCGTGACCGTCGCGTGCGACAGCCGCCCGACGCGGTAAGCGCGCCAGGCTTGGTAATGGCTCGTCCGGAATCCGCTCGTGCCGCCGCCGGGCTTGCCCAGCGACACATGCGTCCCGGCCGGCAACGCGAGGTCGGCGGATGCCGGGTCCGGCACGGCACCGGGCGCGAAGCCGAACCACGCCATCGTGGTCCCGGACGCGCCTTCGACGGTCAGCGTCGCCCGCGCGCCTAGCCCCGCCGCGAGCTCGGAGACCGTTTGCGCGCGCTGTTCGCCCCACAGCACGGCGGCAAGGTGCCCGCCCTCGAGCCGGTATTGGCCGTTGGGCGACTCGTCCGTGCGGCCCGCCAGCAGATCTCGCAGCGCGGCGCGCAGGCGGCGGTCCCTCGCCTGGTGAAAGAACCGGCGCTGCTCGTCCTGGTACGCGTCGACGACGGCCGCGACCACAGTGTCGTTCCAGCGGAACTGGAAACCGGAGATTTCCTTCTGCAGAGCCAATTGCCGTGCCGCCGACGCCTCGCCGCCGAAGGTCTCTTCCAGCACGACGTCGCCGAGCAGCGACTGCGCGACCCGATAGGTCCGGATCAGCGCGTTCAGGTCGAGCCCGGCCTGGGCGGCCGCACGCGCCTCCGTCTCCGCCGCACGCAGCACCTCGTCGCTCGGCTCGTCGCCGCCGGTGATCCCGGCGGCGAACGAGCGCACCGCATTGGCGATGCGTTCCGATTCGTGCACCGCGAGCGCCGGATCCAGGTCCGGGGTGTACCCGGGCACTTCCTCGCGAAGCCGACGGCGGATCTGCGCGGACACTTCCGGCAGCCGGTTCCCGAGGTCGCGCGCCAGCTCTCGGAGTTGTTCGGGGTCGGGCATGTGTGCAGCCTAACCCTGCGAAGCAGCACGGGCTGCTTGACGAAACGGGCGCCGCCATTACGATTGCGCCGTGTCGATCGAGGACGGGCTCCGCCGGGTCACCGGCGCGGTGCGCGAACGCATTCCCGAGCTGTACGAAGCGATCCGGCTGCGGCTGCAGGCGGAAACGCCGGACTATTCCCTTGCCGGCAACGAACAGCTCTCCACCGCCGAATCCGCCACGATCACGGCGTCGCTGCACGACGTCCTGGACTATCTCGCCGATCCCGCCAGCGGCCCGGTCCGCGCGTCGAACGAGGCGCTGCGGGAAGTCCGGATGGCCGCCCGCGCCGGGGTCAGCCTCCAGCTGCTCCTGCGCGGTTCCCGGGTGGCGCAGTCGGCCACCTGGGACTTCCTGCTCGAGGAAGCGCACCGCCTGATCGAACGCGACGCCGAACGGATCGTCGTGCTGCGCCGGGCGAGCGCCCAGCACTTCGCCTGGAACCAGATCGTCTCCGACGCGATCGTCGAGGCGTTCGAGCAGGAAAGCTCCGCCAACGTGCTGCAGAGCCGAGAGCGGCGCAAGCTCTCGACCCTCAACGCGGTCCTCGCCGGCCTGCCGGTCGACACCGCCGAACTCGACTACACCTTCGACGGCCTGCACCTGGCCGCACGCGTCGCCGGCGCACCGTCCGAAGCCGTCGCCGCCGCGGCCGCGACAAAGACCGGCACGCGAGCCCTCGTCGCGACCTACCCCGGCGGAGACGGCGTGTTCTGGCTGCCGTGGTCGGCCCGCTACGGCGCGCCCGCGGAGCGGCTCGGGAAGCTGGACTGGCCGGCCGGGGCCCGGATCGCCTTCGGCGCGGTCGGCGCCGGCGTGGAAGGCTTCCGCCTCAGCTATCGGCAAGCCGGCGACGCCCGGACCGTGGCCGAGACCCTCGACCGGTCCGTCGTCTGGTACGACGAAATCATGCTCGAGGCGCTCGCGGTCCACGATCCGGTGGCGACGCGCGAGTTCGTCCTGGACGAACTCGCCCCGCTCGGCGACGTGTTCGACCCGGCCAACGTCATTGTCGAGACCCTGCGCACGTACTTCGCGGCGGGCGAGAACGCCGTCGTCACGGCACAGCGGCTCGGCGTCCACAGCCGGACCGTGGCTTACCGGCTGCGCTCCGCCGAGTCGAAGATCGGCGCGCACAACATGCACCGCGACGAACTGGCCACGGCATTGCGCATCGTTCCGCTGGTGCAGGCCGTTCCCCCCGCGCCCGGCGACAGCCTGCCGTCGCCGGCGCTCTGAGCGTCGGGCGAATCAGCCCACCAGGAACCAGATCTCCTTGAACGGCTCGTGGAACGTCCACGTCGACTGGTGGCCCTTCGGCAGATACGCGAGGTCGCCGACTGCGAGGCGCACCGGCTCGCCGTCCCCGAGCGCGATGGACACCGAGCCCTCCAGCACGTAGACGATCTCGTTCGAGGTGAGCTCGTACGTGGTCGTGGCGGGTTCGCAGCGGAAAACCCCGGTGGCGAACACGGTCGCGCCGGATTCCTCGGCCAGAGTGAAGCCGTGCCCGTCCGGGTTGCCGCGCACCACAGTGACGCCGTCCGGCTGCCACGCTTCCAGCGGAGCCTCCGCTGCGGACACGTAACGGATCTCGCTCATTCCTCGTCCTCTCGTCCGGTTTCCGGGCGTCCACTGTGGACCAGCTGGTCCGCCAGCCAGTCAGCCATCCGCAACCGCGGCCGCAACCCCAGGTTGTGGCAGCAGTGGTCCCCCTCGTCCTCGACCACGATCGTCAGCGGCGCGTCGACGACGTGCCGGCGAACCGTGTCGACGAACTCGATCGGGATCTCGTCCTGCCGGCCGTGCAGGACATATGTCGGGCACCGCAGGCGGCCGAGGA
Source organism: Amycolatopsis sp. NPDC059235 (assembly GCF_042754125.1). NCBI lineage: Bacteria > Bacillati > Actinomycetota > Actinomycetes > Pseudonocardiales > Pseudonocardiaceae > Amycolatopsis > Amycolatopsis sp. NPDC059235. The sequence goes on along the minus strand of NZ_JBHZAG010000001.1, from coordinate 18,722 downwards.
CGTCTCTGGTTTCGAGCGCCTGGCGTACGTGTTCACGCGCTTCGTCGAGCGTGCGCACCTTGCTGACGTACCGCCAGCTTTCCTTGGTCATCGGCGTTTCGGCGTCCCATTCGTCCATGTCGGCAAAGCCGCCCCAGCACACGCAGGCGGCCAGTCGCGGGTCGCACGCGGCCGACTTCAGCGCATAGTTCCCGCCCAGGCTGCGCCCCAGGACACCGATCCGCTCCGGATCGATCTGCCCGCGCGTCCGCAGGTGGTCGACCACGGCCGAGGTGAACCGTTCGAAGTCCCCCGACAGCGCCCGGTGGCGGAAAGTCTCGCCCTGGCCGGGGCCGTCGAAGGTGGCGGTCGCCATGCCCCGGGCCAGGACCAGGTCCTCCATCAGCCGGCTTTCTTCCTTGGTGCTTTCCAGGCCGCCCAGCATGACCACCGCCGGGTGCGGGCCTTCGCCGGCCGGCAATCGGACGTAGAGGCGCACCGGTGCCCCGTCGACGATCAGGTCTACCGGATCGGCCGGAGGATCGAGCAGCGGAGCGGCTTTGCGGTACAGCTCGACCTTGCGGTCCTGCGCGGCAGCCCGGTCGCTGCCGAACCAGAGGAACTGAGCGTATTGGGCGGCGAGACTGCCGAAGTAGAAGTAGTCGCCCGCGGAACGGCCATGGCCGCCGGCGAGCGCCTCGTCGCCGAGCCGCTCGTACTCGGCGGCGCGGGCAAGCCAGTAGGTCAGCCAGCTGACCTCCGGATCACGATCGCGGGCGCCGGCCAGATCGGCATACGGCACGCCGTCCATCAGCAAGCGACCCCAGTTGAGCATTTCCTGTTCCGGGGAAGGAGTGGCGCCGGGCGACCCGGCAGGTGCGGCGGACAACGAGCAGCTCCCTTTGTGTCGTGCGAGGCAACGGCCAACCTGGCCGCAGCGGCCATTGTCACCACGGCAGGAGCCGGGAAGCGTCTGCACACAACGCCGATTCCCCGGCCGGGTTTGTCGTTGTGCGCAGACGGCAACGGGCCTCGCGCCTGGTCATACTTGCGCGATGCTGGAAGAGACACCTCCGCGCGACGACGCGTGGATCGGCCGGCCGGTCCGCCGGCGAGAGGACGAACGCCTGCTCACCGGTGCCGCGACCTTCGCCGCCGACGTAGACCTGCCCGGGCAGCTGCACCTCCGGATCGTCCGCTCGTCCCAGGCGCACGCGCGTCTTCGCGCCGTAGACGCCGAATCGGCGCGGCAACATCCCGGCGTGCGCCTCGTGCTCACCGGCGGCGACCTCGCCCGGCTGGGCCGCATCCCGCTGGAAGAAGCGGGCTACCACGAGATCTACCCGAACCTCGAATCGTTCACCCATCCGGTGCTCGCGACCGACCGGGTGACCTACGTCGGGCAACCGGTCGCCGCGGTGCTCGCCGAAGACCCGTACACCGCCGAGGACGCGGCCGAACTCGTCGAAGTCGACTACGACCCGCTGCCGGTGCTGCTCGACCCCACCCAAGCGCTCACCACGGACATCGACCTGTTCGACGGGCTCGGCAACGAAGGCGCCCGGATCGAGAAGTCCTACGGCGACGTCGACGCCGCCTTCGCCCGGGCCGCGCACGTCGTCCGCCACGAGTACGCCGTCGGACGCCACTCCGGGGTGCCGATGGAAACCCGCAACTGCGTGGTCGACCCCGATCCCGGACGCGACCTCCTGCACATCCGGGGCACCGTGCACGTCCACGACAACATGCGAATCCTGGCCCGCATGCTCGGCATGCCAGAAACGAGCATCCGCATGCACCACGTCGAAATCGGCGGGAGCTTCGGGGTGAAGGGCGGCGTGTACCCGGAGTACGTCGTCGCCGCCTGGGCGGCCCGCAAGCTCCGCCGTCCGGTGAAATGGACCGAGGACCGCCACGAACACCTGATCGCCAACGCGCACGCCCGCGAACAGGTGCACCGGATCGAGGTCGCCCTCGACGACGAGGGCGCGATCCTCGCGCTGCGCGACGAAATCTTCCACAACCACGGCGCGTTCTTCCGCCAGATCGAACCGCTCGTCAGCGACATCACCGCCGGAATCGTCTTCGGCCCATACCGCGTGCCCGCGTACTCGGCCACGCTGCACGCCGTCTTCACCAACAAGACGCCGCTGTCGGCCTACCGCGGTCCCGGACGCTACGAATCGACCTTCGCCCGGGAACGAATCCTCGACCTCGCGGCCGAAAAGACCGGCCTCGACCGGACCGAGATCCGCCGGCGGAACCTCTTGCGCGCCGCCGATCTTCCGTGGGCCCCGGGCATCACGATGGCCCACGAGCCCTACCATTTCGACTCCGGCGACGTCGCCGATCATTTCGACAAGGCGCTCGACGCGGCAGGCTGGACCGGTTGGGAGGCTGAAACCCGGCAATTGCGGGCAGAAGGCCGCAAGGTCGGGATCGGACTCGGCGTCCTGATGGACAAAGCAGGGCTCGGCCTGTACGAGACCGGCAGCGTCGAGATCAGCCCGGCCGGACGCGTCCGCGTGCTGACCGGCGCTTCTTCGGTCGGGCAGGGCGTCGAGACCGTACTCGCGCAGATCGTCGCCGAGCACCTCGGACTGCATCCGGACCTCGTGGACGTCGTCCACAGCGACACCGAACTGGTGCCGGACGGCGTGGGCTCCTGGTCCAGCCGGTCGACGGTGCTGGCGGGCGGGGCCGCCCGGCTGGCCGCGCTCGCTGTCGTCGACAAGGCGAAGCGGCTGGCCGGGGAGATGCTCGAAGCGTCCGTGGACGACCTCGAATTCAGCCGCGGACAGGTTCGGGTCAAGGGCGCGGAGACTCAGCTGAGCCTCTTCCAGATCGCCGAACGCTGGGACCCGTACTCCGCGCGGCTGGCCGGGGACTCGCCCGGCCTGCGCGCGGACGCGGTGTACCAGAACAACGTCATGAACTATCCCTACGGTGTGACCATGGCCCAGATCGAAGTCGACCCGGAGACCGGCGGGCACACCCTGCTCCGCTTCTTCACCACCACCGAAGCCGGCCGGGCCGTCAATCCCCTGACGACCCGGGGGCAGATCATCGGCGCCGCGGTCCAGGGCATCGGCGGCGCGCTCTACGAGGAATTCACCTACGAGGACGACGGGCAGCCGACCGCGACGTCCTTTATGGACTACCTCCTTCCCGGCGCGCACGAGATGCCTGACATCGGCATCTTCATGACCGAGGACGCGCCGTCGCCGGACAATCCGTTCGGCGCCAAGGGTCTCGGCGAGGTCGGGATCATCGCGGCGGGCGCCGCGGTCGCGAGCGCGATCGACGACGCCGTGCGCGACGGCAGGCAGACCGACCGGCTGCCGGTGCGCCCGGAGCAGCTTTTCTCCCGGTGTCAGGAAACGACAAAACCGCAGTCCTGATTGCCGTTCCCCGCAATACCTTCCGGAAGTGGGCCGGGCCACGATGAACCATCAGCGTTTCCCTTGCCGGGAAACGACATTCCGAAAGGAGCCCATCGTGGCTGTCCGGCACATCTTCCTCTGGCGCGTCGCCGAAGGACACCGCCAGCAGGAGATCCTCGACATCCTCAACACCCTCCCGGCCCGGGTTCCCGGCATCGAGTTCTGGCAGGCCGGAACGCACCAGGGCGACCCGGGCGACAACGGCGCCCCGTGGGACGGCGCGCTGATCACCGACTTCGCTTCGTGGGACGGGCTCGAGACCTACTCCACCGATCCGTATCACCTCGAAGTGGTCGAAAAGCTGCTGCCGCGCTTCGCCGAGCGCGCGGTCGTCGACTACGAGATCGGAGGCTGAGCATGGCAGGCGAAGCGCGCATCACGACCGGGGTCAGCCCCTGGGGCCCGGACGACCAGCTCGGGGCGCTCAACCGCCTCGACGCCGTCTCCCGGGCGGAACTGCTCGTCCGGGCCGACCCGGGCAAGGTCTACGACCTGAGCATCGACTATTTCGTCGGCATGCCGAGCTTCCAGGCGGCCGGGGACCCGGCGTACCAGATCTTCCTGAGCCACAGCCCGGACGGCACCGTCGTGGACAACCTCAACGGCGCGGGCGAAGCCGTCAACCGGCACGTGTGCTACTCCGGCGACGTCATCTTCATGTACACCCACACCGGCACGCACATCGACGCCCTCAACCACTTCGGCGTCGACGGCAAGATCTACAACAACTTCGACGTCGCATCGAACGTCGGCAGCCGAGCGTGGACGAAGGGCGGAGCCGAGCAGATCCCGCCGATCATCACCCGCGGCGTGCTCCTGGACATCGCCGGTCTCTACGACACGCCCTGTCTGCCCGACTCCTACGCCATCACGGCCGAAGATCTGCAGAAGTCGTTGGAGCTGAACGGACTGTCCCTGCGCGAGGGCGACTTCGCGCTGATCCGCACCGGCCGGATGTCCCATTGGCCCGATGCCGCGAAGACCCTCGGAAACCCGCCCGGGCTCAGCTTGGACGCGGCCCGCTGGCTCACCGCACAGGGCATCGCGCTCGTCGGCGCCGACCAGGAATGCGTCGAGGTCGGACCGTCCCAGCACGAGGACAACTGGCTGCCCGGCCACTGCCACTTCCTGGCCGAATCCGGCGTGCCGATGGTCGAACTGCTCAACCTGGAGGAGCTCGCCACCGACAGCGTCGCCGAGTTCTGTCTGATCGCGGCACCGATCCGGCTACGCGGCGCCAGCGGCGCGCCCTTGCGGCCTATCGCGATGCCGCTACGAGATCAGGCGGCGACATGGAAGTAACCACCGTCGCGGTCGTTGGCGGATCGATCTGCGGCCTCACCACGGCGTTGCTGCTGCGTGACGCAGGTTTCGACGTGGACGTCTACGAGCGCTCGCCCATTCCGTTGTCCGGCTTCGGAAACGGGATCGTCGTCCAGCCCGAACTCGTCCGCTACCTCATCGAACGGGGCGCCACGGACATCGACTCGGTCAGCGTCCCGTCGTCCACGATGCAGTACGTCGACGGTTCCAGCGGCGTTCCGCACGGGTCGGTCGCGGCCTCTTGGCGGTTCACCGCCTACGACACCATCTACCGCCGTCTCCTCGAACTGTTCGGCGAAGAGCGTTACCACCTCGGGAAATCATTCGTCGGACTGTCTCAAGAGGACAGTTCCGTACGGCTGCGCTTCGCGGACGGCTCTCAAGCAGAGGCAAGCCTGGTCGCCGCCGCGGACGGCGGCATGTCGGTCGTCCGCCAGCGGCTGACCGGGGTGACCGCGCGCTACGCCGGCTACGTCACCTGGCGCGGTCTCCTTGAACGCACCGCTGTTTCGCCTGCCGTGTGGGAATTCTTCGACGACGCCTTCACCTACGGCCTTCTGCCGGACAGCCATCTGATCGCCTACCCGATCCCCGGTCGCGACGGCGGCGACGAGCGGCGGCTGAACTTCCAGTGGTACTGGAATGTCCCCGAAGGCCCGGAACTCGACGAGCTGATGACCGACTGCAACGGCATCCGCCTGCCAGTGTCGGTGCATTCCCACGCGTTGTGCCCCAGCCAGCGCACCGCGCTGCACGAACGCAGCGAAAAGCTCGCACCCGCGTTCCGGGACCTCGTCCAAGCCGCCGACCAGCCGTTCGTCACCGTGGTCGCGGACGCCGACGTCGACCGTACCGTGCACGACCGGGTCGTGCTGCTCGGCGACGCCGCGATCACGCCCCGCCCGCACGCCGCGGCGGGAGCGGCGAAAGCCGCCTGGGACGCCTGGACCTTCGCCGACGCGGTCAACGTGGCAGCCGACGAGCGCCGCAGCAGCCTCGCCCGGTGGGAAGCACGACAGCTCTCCACTGGCCGCGCCTACCTGGACAAGGTCCGCACCATGGCCGCCCGCCTCCAGCACGGCGGCGACTTCCCGCCCGGCGACCCGGCGTTCCGCTTCGGACTGCCGCACCCGGCCTGACCTACCCCCTTCCCTCGAACGAGAGCACGCGACGATGCTGATCACGAACGAGATCCCCCTGCCCGTCCCGCCCGCCGAAGCCTGGCCCGTCCTGCTGGACCTCGAAAAGATCGCCCCTTGTCTGCCGGGGGCCGCGATCACCGGCGTCGACGGCGAATCCTACGAGGGCAAGGCGAAAATCAAGGTCGGCCCGATCACCGCCGAGTACCGCGGCGTCGCGGAGTTCGTCAGCCGGGACGAAACCGCCCGCCGCGCGGTCATCCGCGCCACCGGCAAAGACGCCCGAGGACAGGGCAACGTCTCCGCGACGATCGACGCCCATCTGGTCGAAAACGGGCCCGGGTCCACTGTGGTCGTCCGGACGGAACTGGACATCACCGGAAAGCTCGCCCAGTTCGGCCGAGGCGTGATCAACGACGCGGCCGGCGCGATCCTGGCCACCTTCGCGGAACGGCTGGCGGGCGTCCTGACCGCCTCGCCCGCCGCTGGCGTCGAAGCCCCGACGGCCCCTGGCGAGGAATCGCTCGACCTGCTGCGGGTGGCGAAAGACGCCCGGACAGCCAAACGCGCCGAGCGTCCCGCCGCCGACCCGGCGGGCACCCTTGCCGCGCTCGTCAGCCTCGTCGCCGCCGCGATCGCGATGTTCGCCGCAGGGCTCGCAATCGGCCGGTCGACCCGCTGACCGGCAAAGGACCGGAACACCCGGCTGACACGGTCCCGCGATCCCGCACACCAGCGCACGACCTGCTCGACGGCTCGCGCTTCGGCGACGGCACCGAGGAACTCAACTCACGACTCGACAACCAATTCGCAAACGCGGTCCGAACAGAAGCCACGGACAACCGGAACCGGCTGGCATAACCCGGCACGACGGCGGACCCGGCTCGGCTCAGGCAGCCCACTGCCTGAGCTGAGCCGGGCCGTTCGCGCCACTCCATGGGCCATCCGTGTCACCATGCAGGAGTGCATCGCCCGACCCCCAACGCCGCCCCGGCGGCGACTGCGCCCCCATCGAGTCGCCCGGCGGATTCGGCATGGCGTGCCGCACGACGGCGAGCGAGTCGCCGGCGTCCCGGGCTGCACCGCCGACGGTTCCGGCGCGGTCGCCGATCCCGGACGCGCGGTCGCCGGACGGTGCTGAGCGGAGAGCCGAGCAGCCGGGTGAGCCGGGTGCCCAACACGGCACCGAGGCCCGTCCTCCGAGAGCTTCGCCAGATCTTCGAACCGGTCCTGGCAACCGCATAAGAGCCCGGCAAACGGGGCGGTGCATTCGTCGAGGTTGCCGAAGGGAGCTGGATGTCGATGCCGTGGCAGGCACCGAACGGGGTGCCGTCCCAGGTCACCTCGTACAGGAAAGTCCGCCACCCGCCTCCGGATGCGATTCGGCGCAATAGTGCGACGACATCCGGAACGAGGTCCGCTACGTTCTCCTCCGTCGAACCATCCATTCCAAGGGGCGCACTGTGGCGGACAGTCGAAACTACAGCGAAGCAACGAAAGCGGCACTGTTCGCACTGAGCGTGTCCTGCTACGAGCCGGAGTGCCAACAGCCCACCGTCACCGTTTTCGTCGACGACCCCGACAAGAACGTCCAGATCGCACACATCCGCGCCCTCAACCCCACCGGCCCGCGATACAACCCGCCCGGCCACCCGACGATGGCGCCCGCAGCGCGGAACGCCTTCCCCAACCTCATACTTCTCTGCCCACGCCATCATCGGCTTGTCGACAACCCCGCCAATCAGCATCTGTACACCGTGGACCTGCTGCACGACTGGAAGAAAAAAGCAGAACGCGATATCCGGACGAAAGTCGACGGCCTTGACCGGCTGACCGAAGAGCGGCTGGATGCCATGCTGACCAACGCCGCGCGGAATACACGGGACGAGATCGACCAGGCGATCGCCGAATTCACGGAGGCCAGCGGAGCGGCGGCCGAACTGCTTCGCGCCTTGTTCGACAAGATCGAGCGTCACTACCTGGACGCGGAGTCGATCGCACGGCTCAGCGACGCGGCGCACCAGCTCACTCATCTGCAAGACACGGCAGGCCTCCTCTACCACGCAGCGGGGAAACTCGGAAACTTCGAGGACAACGTCGGCATTCTGTCCCAGACCGCGAAGAGCCTCGGCGAACTGGAAGGCACTGCGAGCCAACTCCAGGCCGCCGCCAGCGGCTTCTACGAGCAGGACGTCAGCGGCTCCTCCCGGCGTTTGACGAAGTTCATCGCCGACTACAGCGCCATCCCGGACCCGGCAGCGTCGATTGAGTCCGCCTCGGCAAGCTTGGTCGCCCGGATCGAGCATCAAGTCAAGAGGGTCGAGACCGCGACGCCGCCCATCGTCGTGGACGACCAGCAGCGATGGAAGTGGGGATTGTGGGGCTTCGCACTCGGCGTAGTGATCGTCTTTCTTACCGTCGCAATCTGGACTTCCACGCATAAGCCATAGAAGCCGTCGGCGAGGTACGGTTGAGCCTGTGGGTGCCGAAAACTGTGTCACATCATGCGACCTGCTGATATTCGTAGATCAGACCGCCAAGTCGACCGTGCCGGCGGACCGATCTGGCCTCACGCATCCGGACCGGAATCTGCCGTTCGGGCGGTCGTTGGCTCCAGGGAGCGATGAGGTCGACGGTGGTTGAAGTGATCGACGTACCCGGCCAGGACCTGTTCGAGATGAGGCCGGTTGACGATAAGCACCCGATCCAGACACTCGCGGCGAACGCTGCCCACCCAGCGTTCAGCGATCGCGTTCGCCCGCGGCGCCCGAACCGGACTGCGCAGGATGTCGATGCCGACCGACGCGAATACCGCATCGAACGCAGAGGTGAGCTTCGCGTCGCGGTTACGGATCAGAAACCGTAGACCGTCCACGCGACCATCAAGCTCCATCAGCACATTCCGGACCTGCTGAACCACCCACTCCGCAGTCGGATAAGCGATCACCCCTGCAACATGGATGCGACGACAGTCGTGTTCAACAAAGAACAACGTACAACCGGCGCAGCAACACCGTGTCGACGTGGAAGAGGCCGACCCCAACACCTACGAATCCACCCACCGGATAGCCTGACCACCTCAACGACCCCGCCCGTCAAAACGGGTCAGCCCCAGGTGGTCCGTCCAACGGCGGTCGCGGCGTGCCAACCTCCGCCACATGCGCGGACCGGTGAGCGTTCCTGCCGAGGCTCGCCTTCTGCTTCAGGTGAGCAACGCCGCGCCGCAGCAGAGGCAGGTCGGCGCACCGTCACGCCAGCGCACCCAGATCCACCGGCACGCAAACCCCGTTGATAGCTGACGCCGCGGGCGAAGCCAGAAACGATATGGTTGCCGCCACTTCTGTCGTCTCGACAAAGCGCTTGACGGGTTGCTCCTCAAGGAACGCCGCAAGAACCTCGTCCCGAGAGGCCTCTCGCAGCCGCATTTGATCGGCGAGTTGCTTCTCCACCAACGGGGTCATCATCCACCCCGGAGCCACGGCATTCGCGGTCAAACCAAGTTGACCACCCTCGACGGCGGCGGTCTTGATGAGCCCGAGCAAGCCGTGCTTGGCAGCGTTGTATGCCGCTTTGTTGGCCTCAGCTCGGAAGCTCAACGTGGAGGCGGTGGCGACAATGCGACCGCCCGGCGTACCGGTGAGCGCCGGCCACGCGGCCTTGATGGCGTAGAACGGGCCGTTGAGACACACGTCAAGAACCCGCTGCCACTGGACGTCATCGAATGATTCAATAGGCGACGCGTGCTGCACCCCGGCGTTCAGGACCAAAATATCGAGCTGTCCATGCAGCTCCAGGGTGCGGGCGACCATCGCCGCACACCCTTCCTTGCTCGCTATGTCGAATTGCTCGCAATCCCCGCCTACGACATCCACACCCACGACGTCGACGCCGGATTCGCGTAACTCGGCCGTAGTGGCCCGACCCAGCGCCCCGGCGGCACCGGTGACGATAGCAACTCGTTTCTCCGGCTTCTTTACCATGGTCTTCCCTTTCGCCCGCCCGCGCCTGCTCCCGAGCAAGCGCATGATCCCGCTGACCACAACTGCACACGGCCTCGACGACTCTCGTCCGCAGACCGAACGCACAGTCCGAACTTGTTGCCCAATTCACTCCGGCAAATAATTCTCAGACCAACTATCACCCGCTTCCCCCTTGGCAAGCATTGCCTTGACGCGCTCCTCTGCGTAGCCGATACCGCGCAATACCTCACGGGTTTGCGCACCATATTTCGGCGCGTCTCCCGGGATGAAGACACGACCCCGTTCGGGCCGTACCGAATTCGGCGCGACAAGATCGATCCACCGGCCCATCGGATGGCGGTCGTGACGGACAACGCGGAACGTAGCCTGGGCGAGGTCGATCTCACCTTCGCTCTCGGCCACCAGCGCGGCGGCGCGCGTGGCGCGCAGCGAGCCGATGCGGATAATCGCCGAAGATGTGCCCGCTAAGGACTTTTCCCAGTAGGCGACGTCGCGTGTCGCGAAGCGCGCCGCCAACGCGGCGCTCAGGTTCTCCTCGGCTTCCTCCGCGAGGTCCGCCAAATCAGGTACTGCCCTGAGCGCGACTCGCCGCTCTTCCGGCGCGGCAAAAAACATCCAGTCGTCCCGGGCTTGATAGCAGTGATAAAAAGGCCCCTGCCCGCGAGTTTCACGCCCGGCCGGCTCAGAAAATGGAGCGCGGCCCGGATAGTCGAACATGAACGGCGCCTGGATCAGGTTTCCCGCAGCGGCCAGCGAAGTACGCGCGACGCCGCCCTGCCCAGTTCTCCTTCGGCGTTCCAACGCCGCTCCTAAAGCAACACAGGCGCTCAGACCCGCGATCACGTCGATCGTGCCCATATGAGCGTGCTCCTCCGGGGTCGCCAGGCCTCCGCCGAACCGAACCATGACTCCCGTCGCCGCCTGGGCCAAGTCGTCGTACCCGAGATGATCGGATTTGGGGCCACGCCGTGGACCGCCGAACGCATCGACTTGAACGAGGATGACCGTCGGGTTCAGCGCGCGGAGACGTTCGATCGAAAGACCGAGTTCCTCACGCTGCGAGTCTGTGCAGTTCATCGTGACCACGTCAGCCCCGGCAATCAGCTTTTCGAGCGCTTCGCGTCCCGCGAGAGTCTTCAGATTCAGCAGAGCGCTCCTCTTGCCGCGATGAGCATGCACGCCAAGCGTCACCGCACCCCATGGATCGAGCGACGGCTCCACCGGCTGTACTGACACGACGTCCGCGCCGAAACGCGCCACCGTCGATCCGATGGTCGGACCGGCGACGACATTCGTCAGATCGACCACCCGCAGCCCTTCGAGCCATCCCGAGGATTCCGCGCCACCGCGCAGCGTGCGCGGCACCTCCGCGAGTATCGCGGGGAGCCTTGACGACGCATCGTCGAGGGCGTGCCCAGGGCGCTTTTTTTCCGCCGCGGAATCGTCGGCCAGCCAAGCGACGTTTCCCATTTGCCGCATATCGCCGCGGCGTGGATCGGAGACTCTCAAGACCAGGCCGGAGGCCAGCGCGTGGGGATCCGAAAGCCATTCCCTGGTAGATCGTTGCAGGGTTCCGGGCACCTTCGCCGCCCCGAAGATTTCCTCCCATTCGCGAGCTGGACGCCCGAGGAAGGCAGCCTTCATCACCCCGGCAAGACGTTCTCGGTCACGCTCCCCCACCGGAGAGTTTCGCATGCTCCACTCGGCAGGCCAATCTTTTTGGTCGAGATAGGCGTCGAAGTCGGGAAGGCTCCGTGCGAGCTCCTCGAGCCCCAGCGCCCGAAGCGCTCGCTGGGGATGCCCCGAGACACCGGCTGCGCCGACGAAGAACCCGCGTCCGTCCGCGCACTCGTATGTCCGGTAGAATGGATCCAAATATCTCTCTAATTCCGAAAATGGAAGATCGCAAGGGAGCCCTTCCGTTTCACGCCGGTCAAGCTCTATCTCGCGCGCGGAACTGTAGCGTTTTGGATAGTCTTCAATCTGCTCGCAGTTGTAGACAAGACCTTCGAGCAGCGCCGACGCCAGCGGAACCTCGATGTGATCCCCGCCGTTTCGATCCCGGGCGCCGAGCGCGAACAGCGTCGCCATTGCCCCGAAGGTCGCACCATACGCGGAAGCCAGCGGAAGCGGCGTGAAGCTGGGGTTGATTCCCATGAGGCGACGATTCAAGCCCATGTCACTGAACTGCCCGGTCCGTGCAGCGATCACCGCCTCCCATGCCGCGACAGGCGCCAGACCGGGATCGGTCGAAGCAAAACCAGGCAGCGACAGACTGATGATCGCGGGATTCGCCGCACGCAGTTCGTCCGGCCCCAATCCGAGCCGTTTCATGACACCAGGACGGAAATTCTCGATCGTGATATCAGCACGCCGCACCAGCTCAAGGGCCGTCGCCAAGCCATCCGAGGACTTGAGGTCGAGAGTCAAAGACGACTTGCCGCGCGACAGCATATCGGTAGCAGGTGAATGCAACCTGGGACCGCCAGGGGGATCGATGCGGATGACCTCCGCACCCAAGTCCGCCAGCATCATACCGACGAGAGGTCCGGCAAAATACTGCCCGAAATCGAGAACGCGAATGTGCGACAGGGGCCGAGGCAACGGCATTTCCCCTGAGCGGCCGGTGCTCAACGGTCGCGATCCGACGTGACCTTCAGTCATAGATTAAGCCCTTTCGAAGGTGAGCGGCAGCCAGCCGCTCGGATCCGGTTCAACCCCACCACGCCGTACGGAAATACTTTTTCCGGACGAACCGTAGCGAACCATCGGACTCAGAATCAGAGACTGCGCCTGGCCTTTGGCGAGGAATTCCCGCGAGACGCCGGGCGTGCCCTGTCATGGCCCGAATGCTGGCGGTGACTAGTCTGCCGACGATTGGCGGGCAAGTCATCGCACCTTTTTCCCGGGGGCCGTTTCGGGCGAGAGCAGCAGTGCGATCAGGCAGGCCGCGGCCAACACCATGACGATGAATGCCGGAGAGGCCGCGATGCCCGTTCGACCGATGAGCCAACTGGAAAGAAGAGGAGTGGTGCCCGCGAAAATCGCTACTCCGAAGTTGAAGAGGCTCGCAAAACCGGTAAAACGGACGTTAACCGGGAATGATTCGACAAAGAAGGTGGCGAAGGTGGAGTCACTGAAGGCGAACATGCTGGTCATCAGGATCTGGACGGTCAGCGCGACGGCGAACCCGCCATGGTCGAGCACCAGGAACGAGGGGAAACTGAACACCAAGAACAGCAGAGTATTAGCGATCAGGACCGGCTTGCGCCCAATGCGATCGGACAGCCGGGCGAGAAAGTAGAGAGTGGGCAGGTAAACAAGCAAGGCGATGGTGACAATCAGATTAGACTGAAAGGCGCTCAGTTGAACTTCTTCCTGAAGGTAACTGGCCATGTAGGCCAGCACGAGATAGTAAGCTCCGGCATTGATTCCCATGACGAACAACAGTCGTAAAAAGGTTTTCCAGTGCGCCGAGAAGCCCGCGAGCAAAGGAGGCGCGCTTTGGGATGCACCGTTCCGCACTTCCACAAAGGCCGGCGTTTCGTCGATCTTTCGGCGAATGTACCAGCCAACGAGCGTCAGCGGTGCGCTGAGCAGGAACGGAACGCGCCAGCCCCACGACTGCATCGCTGCGGTATCCAGCACGGCCTGCAAGACGGTGACCGAAATCGACGCAAGCATGAAACCCGCGGAGTTTCCGATGGCGATGAAGCTGACGTACCGAGCGCGCCGCCCGGGCGGCGCGTGTTCGCCCACGAGAACCGCCGCGCCCGCGTATTCGCCTGAGGCACAGAAACCTTGGCAGAGCCTAGTCACGAGCAGCAAGATCGGCGCCCAGAAGCCGACCACCGAGTACACGGGAAGCAGGCCGATGACAGTAGTGGTCAGGCCAGTGCCGATGATCGTAATGCTCAGAGTGCGCGCACGGCCGATGCGGTCGCCCACATATCCCCAGAACAGCCCGCCCAGGGGACGAATGAGAAATGAGAGGGCGAAAAGGCCCCAACTCTGGATCACCGCCAAGGCGGGATCGCCGCCGGCGAAGAACACCACCGCGATCGTCCCGGCGACGTAGGCGTACGAGCCGTAGTCGAACCATTCGATGATCGTGCCGGCGCACGCACCCGCGATTGTGCGCCGCATCTGAGGCGTGGCCCCTCGCCGAGTTCGGCCATCGACTGCCGTATCGCTCATCAGAACTGCCTTCCTGGGCGTGTCGGGACTCGCGGAGGTCGCTCGTGCGCGATGGGGCTCCGGCCGGCGGGCACCGCGCACGGCGGGCCTTCTCACACGCTGGCCGCGCTCCGTGCGACTCTCCCGCGTTCCGGCGCGGCATGCCTTGATCAGCAACGACCTGCTGCGCTCACGAGACACTAGATCGTGGAACAATATTAGTCAACAAGGCAGATGATGGCAGTCGAAAGTCCTGGTAGAACCCATGTTTTACCCTGACTGCCGCTCAGTGCCGTTGCATTGTGGAACGATCTAAGCTAACTTTGGCTCGTGACAGAGGACAGTGAGATCTTCGATCAGGCTGCTTCGGCACCCGCCGACGAGCGGATCGCCAGGGCACTGCGCGACCGGATACTCGAGGGACACCTGCCGCCCGGCACTCAGTTGCGCGACAGCCGGTTGTCCGCGGAGTTCGCGGTTGCCCGCCACACCTTGCGGGGCGCACTGCGACGACTGGAGCACGAGGGCCTGATTGTGTACCCGATGCACAAGAGCGCGGCGGTCAAAACGCTGACCGCCGACGACGTGCATGAGATCTACCGTGTCCGGCGAGCATTGGAACTTGGTGCCATCGAGAACAGTTCGGCAGCGCCCGCAGAGGCCTTCGAAGCTCTCGAAGCGACTGTTTACGCCGCCGAGAGCGCGGTGTCGCAGGAAGCCTGGAACCACGTGGGCACGGCGAGCCTGCGTTTTCATCAGGCGATAGTGGGCATGTTCGGCAGCGTAAGCATCGACCAGTTCTTCAGCGGTGTCCTCGCTCAACTGCGGTTGGCGTTCGCCGTCATGAAGGACGAGGCACAGTGGCAGACGCCATGGGTTCCGCGCGATCGAGAAATCTGCGGCCTGATCCGGAGCGGCAACCGCGCCGGGGCGGCCGCGCTGACTCGGCAGTATCTCGACGATTCCGAGCGCGGAGTGGTCGACGTGGTCCGGGCAAACGAAATGAACCAGCGGCGACCAGTACGACGACGCCGGGCCAACGCACCCGAGGGAGGACAGTAAATGGGCACCGTGGAAGCGGCGTACCGACCGACCGCCGGAAGTGCGCTCGAGGTGGATCGCGCCTTTTACCAACAGTTGGCGGCGACGCACAATCAGCACAAGCTGGTCGACTCGTTCGAGATACCGATCCGGTCGGGCCGGGCCTGGAAAGTGCCGCAGGGACACCTCTGCCGCCTGGTGACCATTGACGGACCACAGGTCGCCGACCTGAACGTGTGGAACGCGCATGACCCGCGTGAGCGCATGTGGGCAGCGCGTACCCGGCAACTGCAGCGTGCGCATGTGAGCACCTTCGATCGGCTGTGGTCGACCTTGCCGTTCCTCCGCCCGCTCGTAACCGTCACGCACGACACCCTTTCCGGCTACGGAGTCGACGGCGACGGCGGACGGGTGCACGACCTGCTCGGCACGCGGTGCGACCCCTATGTCAACCGAATGCTCACCGGTGAGAATTTCGACTTCCACTGCCATTCGAACCTGGTCCGAGCGGTGCTGCCCTACGGTCTCACCGAGTTCGATGTCCACGACGTCCTGAACGTCTTTCAATGCACCGGCCTCACCGATGAAGACCGATACTTCATGAAAGCGTGCCCTGCGCGGCCCGGGGACTTCTTCGAATTCTTCGCGGAACTCGATCTGCTCTGTGCGCTGTCCACCTGCCCAGGCGGCGACCTGTCGGTGCCGATGTGGGGACCGGACGCGCGCGATCCCTTGGATGTCTGCCACCCGATCGGCGTCGAGGTCTACCAACCCAGTCACGACCTGCTCCGCGGATGGCAGCCGCCCGCACGGGCTGCCTACGACACAATGCACGGCCTGCGGGCGCCTCAATGGCAGCACACCCGATGACCGGCGCGCTCGGCCAGATCACGGCCCACGAAAAGGACCAGGTCACTCGATGCCTCCATGCACGTCCGGGCTGCTGCCCGCCAGGTGCCGATCCGCGAACAGCCGTGCGCCGACGTACATACGGAGACGGCCGGACGAGCGGCACGATCGAACCGAACACGGCACCCGGCGCGCACTTCGGCAGGTGGCCGAAGCCGGACTGCTCGACGTCGTCACCCGCGCCGTCGTCGACTTCGGATTTCAGGTCGACGCCCCGAACATCGTGCGGCGCGTCTGCGCTCCCGCTTCGTTGGCGCTTGGCGACGACTGCGACAACGACCACGTCATTCGCGTCGCTGGACGGAGGCGGGCCAGCGGCGCGACAGACCACAGCGGTGCACTCGATCAATCGGCGAAGGCGCCAAGGCGCACTACCCTCGGAGTCGTGATCTGATGCCGGAACCCTTCGTCCGCAATATTCCGACACGATGGACCGACTTCGATGCCAACCGCCACGCCAACAATGCCGTCTACCTGACCTACCTCGAGCACCTTCGCGATAGTTTCTTCATCCGGGCTGGCATTCGCAGGGACTCGACAGTGCTCGCATCAGCCAACCTCACATTCATCACCGCCATACCGCTAGGCATAACGGAGGTAAGAGGATCCCTGGCCTGCATTCGCGTAGGGAGATCCAGCATAACGACCACTGAAATTCTCGCCGCCGACGGCGCACCGGCGATGGAAGCGACATCGGTATCTGTCTATGTCGACGAACAGGGCCGACCGTCTCCTGTGCCCGACCATGTCCGCCGGCAACTCGACGCCTACCGCATACCCGCCTCGACCGGAGAGGAGCACCTGTGAGAAACAGTGCGTGCGCCATAGGATGATCTGCGATGTTCGGGCCGCGTTCCGGCAATCAGGCCACAACGGCGGTGCGGACAATCCGTCGATGGCCGACACAAATGGCGCGGCACCAGCGTTCCTTCCTGCACAGGTCTCTTGAAGAAGAAACCCATGGGATCGCCGACGAAGACTTCGGCCTCGATCAGAACCTGGTTGCGGACTTCGATGGCGGAGTAACCGCTTCGCCGCGCGCCGAGAAAAGACAACAGCCGCGGATCGCTTCGGCCGCGCCCGCGCATCATTACACTGGCCGAATTCGTCGCAACTCTCCCACTGGCGATTCCGAGCATAATGGGATCGACGAAAGAAGAAGCTGAAACACTCTCACGACCGAACCGCGCTTATCCGCGAACTCCTCGGTCGGACTACCCGACAAGACTCACGACGGAAAGGTTGACGATGAGTCGAGAAGTCATGATCACCTGCGCTTTGACTGGCAGCGGCGACGGGCACAAGAAGAACCCCAGCGTTCCCGTCACTCCGAAGCAGATCGCCGAGGACGCGCTGCGCGCCGCCAAAGCCGGAGCCGCGGCAGTCCATGCGCACGTCCGCGAACCGGACACCGGCGAGCCGTCCCGACGTCGCGAACTCTACCGTGAAGTCCTCGAACGGATTCGAGAGGTCGATGACTCCCTGATCGTCAACCTGACTGGCGGCATGGGAGGGGAGATGCTGTTCGGACCGCCGGACAGTCCCCTGGAGTTCCCCGCCGAGATGGACTTCGTCAGCCCGACGGAACGCATCGAACATATCCTCGAGCTTCGCCCGGACATCGGCAGCTTCGACTGCGGATCGGTCAACTTCGGCGACGCGGTCTACGCGACGACTCCGTCATGGCTCGAACAAATGGCCCGGCAACTGCGAGAAGCCGGCGTGGCGCCGGAGGTCGAAGTATTCGACCTGGGTCACATCGAACTCGCCAAGAGCCTGATCGCCAAGGGGTTGCTGCCGTCGCCAACGATCTTCCAACTGTGCCTCGGGGTCCGTTACGGTGCCCCCGCGACGCCTGAAGGCCTGCTGGCGATGCGAAGCATTCTTCCAGCAGACTCCGTCTGGTTCGCGTTCGGCGTGGGTGCACGGCAGCTGCACATCGCCGGCCTCGCCGTGCTCCTTGGCGGACACGTGCGAGTCGGACTCGAAGACAACATCTATCTCGCCCGTGGAGTGCTCGCGACCAACGAACAACTCGTAGAACGAGCCGTCAAGATCATCGAATCCCTCGGCGACAAGGTCATGGACGTGACAGCGGCGCGCCGCATGCTCGGCCTGACTGCCGTCCAGCCCGGGACATAAGCTCGCACCCGCGCTGGACTGCGCCGCACAAGCCGGTCGGACCGGCAAAGAGAACAACGGAAGCTGGATCTCAAGTGGCAGAAAGGCTTCCTGAACAGAGCGAGGTTGCGAGTGCCGAAAATTACGTCCAAGCAGGTCAAGCCGCGTGTTGGTGCTCGTGGATGAGTCCGCCGAGGCGGTCTTCCCGGCGTACGGCGAGGTGTTCGATACGGTCGAGCTGAAGGGGTTGAGGCCGGGTTCGCAGCAGTGCCGCGGCAGCCAGTGACCGGTGGGTTCGGTGCCGGTTGCAATGCCGCTCGTACCCGCCAAACGCGCGCCGCAGGCGGGTCTCATTTCGTCCAAGCAGGAAACGGGGCAATTGAA
This sequence comes from Amycolatopsis sp. NPDC059235, assembly GCF_042754125.1. Taxonomy (NCBI): domain Bacteria; kingdom Bacillati; phylum Actinomycetota; class Actinomycetes; order Pseudonocardiales; family Pseudonocardiaceae; genus Amycolatopsis; species Amycolatopsis sp. NPDC059235. Next base: position 227 of record NZ_JBHZAG010000001.1, on the reverse strand, counting down.
GCAACGAAAAGCGCGCGGCGGAAAACAGGGGCGACAATGAAGAAGGTGCGGCGGGTTTTTTCCGTCTTTCTGAAACACTGGAAAATCACCACCCCGGTCGGGGTCGCGACTGTCGGCGCAGCCGTCGCGGCCATCATCCTGACAACCAGTTCGGAACCCGCGACCGTTGCCTACGCCAACGTCTCCCGCAACTTCCGCGTCTGCAGGCTCACCACCACCAAGGACAC